>JBPCXK010000193.1:0-4270 GCA_051008635.1 Gammaproteobacteria bacterium | reverse complement strand
GTTGACGCCGGCATTCTTGAATGTCGCTACGACTTCAATCTCCCTGGTAGTTGGATTTCCTCCTCCTGGGCCTTGGAAAGCGATATTATCAACGTACTTCCCTGAAGTTGTAACGGTTCCGAGGCTGAGTATATTAGATGGAAAATTGCCTCTGTCGCTTTGAAATTCCGCCAATGGCGTTTTGAGGCCGGACGTCAGCGACATCGCCTCTGAAACCTGCGAACGGGCGATATAGTCGTTATACGCCGGGATCGCGATCGCGGCCAGAATGCCGATGATCGCGACCACGATCATCAATTCAATCAAAGTAAAACCTTGCTGTACTTTCTTCACGGTGAAGTCTCCCTCGTGACGTGGTTGGGTGGTTCCTCGGTAAAACATAACCAAGCCACGCGAGTGGCTCTGGCTATTAGTGAAACAAGTTTTGTGCCGATTGTTTAAATGTCGGGTTTTTGTACTGTTTTTGTGAACCGGATCACAAAACTCGCGCCCAACCAGTCAACAAGCGTGGCCCAAAATGGCACGAAACTGACAATTATTGTCATCTAGTGACAATAATTTTAACACATTCAACCGCTTATTCCAGGCCCAGCTTCTTCAGCCGGTAGCGAAGCTGGCGAAAGCTCAGGCCCAGTAGCTTGGCCGCGGCGGTTTTGTTCCAGCGGGTCTTTTCCAGGGCCTCGACGATCGCCTTCTTTTCTTTGTCGAAGAGGTATTCCTCCAGCTTGCCTTCGGCAGGGCGAATCGCGCTTTCATTGGGGGAGCTCGGGAGATGAATGTCGTCCGACTCGATAATGAGGTTTTCGCACAGGGTCGCTGCGCGCTCGAGGATATTTTCCAGCTCGCGGACATTGCCGGGATAGGCGTACTGTGCGAGCTTGGCCAGCGCGTCGGGCGCCAGCTCCAGTCCTTCAACGCCCCATTCGTTGGCGATTCGGCCGAGGATATGATTGGTGAGAACGGGCAGATCGGAAAGCCGCTCGCGCAACGGCGGCACCTTCAGTTCGATCACGTTGATACGGTAGTAAAGATCCTGTCGGAAATTGCCTTGCTTGATCTCTTCGCGGAGGTCTTTTTGCGTGGCGCTGAGAATTCTCAAGTCCACCGGCGTCTCTTCATGGACCCCGATCGGTTTGATGGCGCGTTCCTGAATGGCGCGCAGCAGTTTCACCTGCATGTGCAAGGGCAGCTCTGCGACCTCGTCCAGAAACAGCGTGCCACCGTTGGCCGCCTGAAACAAACCTTCTTTGTTCGCTACCGCGCCAGTGAAGCTGCCTTTGATGTGACCGAAGAACTCGCTTTCCATCAGCTCAGACGGAATAGCGCCGCAGTTGACGGGTACGAACGGACGGTCCGCGCGGGGCCCGCGTTCGTGAATGCGGCGCGCGACCAACTCTTTGCCAACCCCGGATTCCCCGTGAATGTAAACGGGTGCCTGGCTGCGCGCGAGTTTGCCGATAGTCTCTTTGAGAGTCATCATCGCGGGTGAATCGCCCAACAGTTTGCCTTCTTCCTCTACTGCCTTGGCATTGTCCCGCGCGACTTTCAGCGCGCTATTGACCAGATCGCGCAGGATCGGCAGGTCGATAGGCTTGGAGACGAAATCGAATGCACCGGCCTTCAGCGCCTTGATCGCGATATCCATGCTGCCGTAGGCCGTAATTACGGCCACCGGCAAGTCGGCGTGGTTCTGCTGAATGTGCTCGACCAGCTCGATGCCGTCGCCGTCGGGTAAGCGAAGATCCGTAAGGCACAGATCGAAGTCGGCCTCGGCGAGCAGGGATTTCGCTTCCGCGACGTTGGCGGCGGCCTGCGTCTTGAGTTTCATCCGGCTCAGCGTGATCTCCAGCAGCTCGCGGATGTCCGGCTCGTCGTCAACGATAAGCGCGTTCTGCAACGACAGATTCCTCGGTCTGGGTGAGCGGGAACTGAATGCGAAAGCAGCTCCCACCGGCTGGGCTGGCAATATATTCTAGACTACCACCGTTGTTTTCGCACAGCTCGCGCGAAATGTACAAGCCCAGCCCCGTGCCCTTGGGGCTGGTGGTAAAGAAAGGCTCGAAGATCTGCGCCTGCAATGACTGCTCGATGCCGGGTCCGTTATCGATCACATCGAGGTACGGCGAGGCCGAGTCCCGCGAGCGCCCGCCATGCAGCCGCACGCGCCACGGCTGACCGTCGCGCATGCCGTGCTTGGCGGCGTTGGTGCACAAATTCCACAGCACCTGATGCAGATGATTGGGGTCGATGTAGACGGTCGTATCGAACGGCACGATGGTAATCGACGCCCAGCCTTCCGGTAATTTTTGATTCCGTGCGAACTCCCGCACGAATCCCCGCAACCAGCGTAGGAGCTGCACGCCTTCCGGTGACGGGTCCTCTTTGCGGGACAAACGCAGCACGTTGTGGATCGTCGTGTTGAGCCGGCGGGACTGCACCTGAATCATTGTCACGAGCCGCCGGTCCGCCGCCTCGAGCGCCGGCGACTCAACCAGCAGCTGCGCGGCGTGGCTGATCGCGCCCAAAGGATTACGAATCTCGTGGGCGATACTTGCTGTCAACCGTCCCAGAGATGCCAGTTTGCCGGCCTGCATCTGGCGCCTGACCTCCGCCGTGTCTTCGAGCGAGATCAGCGTGGCGTGCTGCTCGTCGGTGCCAAGCTGAGTGAATCGCGCCTGCAAGTCCTGCGCGCTGCCCTGGCTCAGGGTTTGCGGTTTGCTCTCTTTGTTTTGCGAGCTCAGCCAGTGCTTGTGCAGGGAGAACAACGGATAAGACAATCGCTGCAGTGCCTGCGCGGCCGGGGTCACGGGTTGGCCCAACAGCGCCCATGCCGCGTCGTTCATGATGACGATCCTGCCCTGATCGTCGACCACGATGATGCCGGACTGAATGTTGCCCACGATGTGCTCGTTGAGCTGGGCGAGATTGGCGAGATCGAAGCCGCGTTTGGCCGCCAGCGCCTCGCTTTGCCGCGCGCGGCGGGCAAGCGTCATAGCCAGCAAAGCGGTTGCAAATACCGCGGCGCCCAAAACCCCGGTCTGGGCGTAACTTGTACTCTCAAATGTGTCGTTGAAGTCGGCGTACAACTGCTCGAGCAGCAATGCCAGCGATGCGAGCGCCGCGAAAAACAAAGCAGTCCGTCCCGGCATCATCAGGCTGACCGCGGCAACGGCGGCGATCATCAGCATGCCGAGCCCGGTCGTGACACCCCCGCTCAGGTGCATCAGCGCGGTAATTACCAGTATGTCGATGATCGTCTGCGCATACACCTGAACCTCGAAAGCGGGCCTGCGAAGGTGGCTCGCAAACGCCCAGACAACGCAAAAGATCAAGTACAGCGCGTCGATCGAAATAGACAGCGTGCGGTCGAGGTGGCCAAGGAATTGCGGTTTGCCCGCAAGTGTGAGCACGAGGAAAGAGGCGGCGAAGATGATGTGAACGATGCCGGAAAGCCGCAGCAACGGCCAGAATTGATCGCTCTCATCGCGCTGAAATAGCGATTCGGGCATGGGGGTTTACTTGCTGTGCAAGGTCTTGTGCTCGCCACAGCAGAAGTACTCGCCGCCGGCTTTCAAAGCATGCGCTTGTGCGATGTGTACACCACAGTGGGCGCAGCGCACGGTGTCGGTTACCTGCTTCAGTGCTTGTTGCCCGTGCCGCTTGATTTTGAAGATACGCAGGATCAGCAGGCCGATAACGACGATTGCGATGACGAAGAAAATGCGGGTCATACAGGATTGCTCTGCCCAGGGTTGGCGAGTAACCGTAAGTTTGAGACGGCATCCGGTTCTGTGCAAGTGGTAAACTTATCAATGGCTTAAATCCACGCTGCCACATCAGCACCGAGGCCGATGACCCCTTGGCATTTCACAGGGTTAGACAGGCCGGGCGATGCGACAGGAGGGGACCGTACAGCGGGCCTGGCGCACGTCTGTAGGGTCGTGCGCCAAGTCCTGCTGATTTTCCGGCCGATACAGGAGAACTGTAGAGAGATGAAAGAGGCTTTGCGCATCGCGCTCGCCCAGCTGAATATGCGGGTTGGTGATATCAGCTTCAATGCCGAGAAGATCATCAGCAACGCAGAGCAGGCGCGTGACGAGCTTCATGCCGATCTCATTGTCTTCCCCGAGCTCAGCCTGACGGGTTATCCACCGGAAGACCTGTTGATGCGCGAGGGATTTATCGAACACACACGCACGGCGCTGGAGAAAGTGACTGCGCACGCGCGCGGGATTGACGTCATCGTCGGAGTCCCCATGCGCGAAGACGA
>JBPCXK010000192.1:0-3225 GCA_051008635.1 Gammaproteobacteria bacterium | reverse complement strand
GCTTGAAGTTGCGCGTTCTCAAATTGACCACGCTTCCATACACGCCCCCAGTTCAACTGAATGATGATGACTCCAAGTTCCGCCTTGTAACTGTCTTTAGCAAGATTTGAATCCACAACGAATTTTCTTCACTCGGAAATACAGCTCGTATTCCGCTCGATCAGAAAATGCCTTGTAAATTCAAATCTCTGCGCGATTATCTCACCCCGTGGTGAGAAATACGGGCTAGAGCCAAGCGGCGCTGCGCCTGGCTGATCGGCAAAAGAGATCTCTTCGCCCGGTTCGAGGGGGCCCATCAGCACGTTCTCTGGATACCGGCAGAGTGTTTTGCGCCGCGCCAGTATGTTCGCCTCGGTAAACGAGCCGACTGGAACCGGTTCTCTCGCGAAATGCCCCCATCTGTCTTCGCCGCGCACGAGCTGTCCCGAGCCCTGGCCGGTTGACTGTCGCGCGCGCGTAGGAGTGTAGTCGTTTATCAACGCAAACCTGCGTGTGCGTGATGTGTTTGGCCCCGAGCCGTGAATGGTGTTGCCATGAAAAACGCCCATCTGGCCTTTCGCTAAAACAAGGTCGACAGCGCTGCTTTCATCCACCTCTTTCACGCGGGCGAGCCGTCGGCGCGAGTAAGTGACGAAGCGATAGGGCTGCACTTCGTAATGCGTGTTCGGTATCACGCGCAGGCAACCATTTTCCGCTGTTGTTTCACCGATCGCGAGGTAAGCGATGACGAATGGTGGATCGACCTGAATGCGTGCGGCATCCTGATGCCATCCATAGTGCGTGGCCGAGCCAGGTTCCTTGATGCGGAAGATGGAATTGGTAAGAAGGACATCCGGCCCGACCAGATCTTCGACAATGTCCAGCAGGACCGGGTGGATGCCCAGCTCGTACACCCAATCGAACAGCAAGTTCGCCTTTATGTCGAAGGCCCACTCGACGTCCGCCGGGTTGGTTTGCTCGAAGCGTTCACTGCGTGCGCGAACCGCATCACACTCGGACGCGGAAAAAACATCGAGCGCGGTGAGAAAACCGCATGTATAGAACTCTTCGACCTGCTGTTTGGTGAGTCGTTTCGGCATTAGTATCCTACTCAACGGTAGTTTGTCCGATAGTTTGCCCGGTTACCTCGTGCGTCCCACGCTTCGACCAGCGATTTCGAGCGCTTGCGCGATGGCGATGTGCGCGGCTACGGATGGGTCGTGGTCACCGATCAATGCAATGCCGCTCAGCTCGACGAGCACACCGCCGAGATCGAAAACAATAGCCTCAACTTCCCTCACGAGCTCGCCTGTTGAGTCAGAAAGCGATCGAGTTGATTGGCGAAAGCCTGCCGGTCGCGTTGGCTCAAGGCCGGTGGGCCGCCCGTCACCACGCCGCTGCCGCGCAGCTCATCCATGACGTCGCGCATAGCCAGTCGCTCACTGATGTTGTCTTGCGTGTAGAACTCCCCTCTCGGATTTAACGCGTGCGCGCCTTTGCCGACAACCTCCGCCGCGAGGGGAATGTCGGCAGTAATGACCAGATCACCGGGCCGGATTTGCTCGATAATCTCGTTGTCCGCCACGTCGAACCCGGCCGGTACCTGAATCGCCTTGATGTACCGGGATGGTGGCGTTTTCAAAAAGCTGTTTGCAACGAGTGTAAGGTTCACCCGCACGCGTTCGGCGGCGCGAAACAAGATTTCCTTGACCGCGTTTGGGCATGCGTCCGCGTCGACCCAGATGTGCATGGATGGTTTGTGGGTAACCAGCTGTTAAAAGGTGAACCGAATACTTTCAGCAGCGCCGTAAGCTATAGTTGAGAGCGTGGTGATCTACTGTTTGGTGGCCATTTTGCCCGAGAACGATCGATTGGGCACGCTCTTTAAGGGTGTCCCTGATCCCACCGACTATCCGCCGCGTCCTGGTGCTGATCGCGCTGTCATGTGATAAAGCTGGAGATTCATAGATGGTCGATGTTGATGTTTCGTCCGAGGTCGTGATTGCCTGCCCCCGCAAGCAGGTGGCGGGCTACGCTGCCGATCCAGACAACGCGCCGCAGTGGTACGTCAACATCAAGTCCGTCGAATGGAAAACGCCGCGGCCCGCTGTCATCGGTTCGCAAATCGCCTTCGTAGCTCATTTCCTCGGGCGTCGTTTGGAATACACGTACGAAATCATCGAACTGGTTCCCGAAGAACGCCTGGTAATGCGGACCGCGGAAGGCCCGTTTCCGATGGAGACGAGTTACGTGTGGGAACTCATCAACGAATCATCGACACGCATGACGTGGCGGAATCGCGGGAGGCCCACGGGGTTCTCGGCGTTGATGGCGCCGTTCATGTCCTTCATGATGGGGCGGGCCAACCGTCAGGACCTGGCGCTGCTCAAGCGGATACTTGAAGATGAATCCGACCGCGATCCTGGGACGTAGTCATGGAAGATGACAAGGCATTGTGCCGAGGTTGGTTCGCGGCGCCCCTGCTGAAGCCGGTATTCGAGGTGAACCATCGGTGGGCGATGCAAAAAGGGTTGGAAGGGTTGGAGCGGGAGCTCAGAAGCTGGATAGCTTCAACAACTACTGGCGCCGGATAAGCTGGCGCGAAAGAATCAGTGGGTGCTTAACTATGCAATTGATTAATCATCAAAAGGTAGTAAAACACGCTCTTGTCCTGTTTCTGCTGACCCTTTCGGCACAGGCCGTATCCTCTGGCGTCGACCTTGAAACTATCATGGCAAAAGGCTGCCTTGAAAGTTATACGAAAAAATATCTGCCGAAGAGGCAGCATAAAGCATTTGCGTATGCAAGAGACAGCGAGGGCAAGGAACGTTGCGGTTGGGGATACGCGAGTTCGAGTGTGGGCGACGCAAAGAAAACCGCATTACGACATTGCGCAAAGAACAAGATAGCTTCCGAATGCAGAATTATCGACGTCGATGGCATAGTGAAGATCAAGGAAGGTGACTTTAAAAAACTTGTTTCACCCGACGATCGTCAACTATCCGACACTGAGCTGGACGTGTTCTGGGATGAGGCCGTTGATATGCTGGAGGGGCGCTGCATTGCGTCTTTCAGAAAATATTTGAGCCTTCAAGGATACAAAGCATTTGCATATACAGTCGATGACCGGGGTCTGTACGCTTTCTGTGTCCGAGCGAGCAGGGCAGTTCCAGGAACGGCAGAAAAAGCGGCACTGGAAGAGTGCAACAAGCGTAGAAATAAAAAATACCCGCCGCCCTGTAAGCT
>JBPCXK010000191.1:0-8041 GCA_051008635.1 Gammaproteobacteria bacterium | reverse complement strand
GCACCATAGTGCCTTTGAGGGCCGCTTGCGTATCGGTGGTTGGCTCGCCGTTTTGGTCCAGCGCCCAGCCTTGTGGTATCGGTTTACCTTCGTTGGCATGCACGATCAGTTCGCTCTTGGCAACCACGCTAGACGATTGATCCACGACAAACGCCGCGCCGCCGTTGCCGTCCGGTACGGCACAGGCGATCGGGTTGGTGCCGAACACGGCCTTGTTGCCACCGGCAGGCGCGATCGAGGCCGGCGCGTTGGTGAACCCCAGCGCCAGCAAACCCGCCTCGGCCAGAGCCTCGACGTGGTAACCCAGCACACCGCAGTTGTATGAATTGACGACCGCCAGCGCGCAGACGCCCTTCGAGCGCGCCAGTGGAATCAGATTCCCGAAACCGAGATCGATCGCCGGATGCGCGAATCCGTCTCTGGCGTCGACCTTGAGCGCCGCATCGCTCAAGTGTCCGAGCACTGGTTCGGCGTTGCCGTCGATCTTGCCGCAGCGGGCGTGCTCGCAATAAGTCGGCAGCCGCGCCAGGCCGTGGCTGTGAATCCCGTCGAGCTCCGCGGCAATTACCGAGCGCGTCACGGACGCGGTGTTGATCTTGTTGGTGTTGCACGCCGTGAGAGCGCGGGCCGTTAGATCCTGCGCCTCGGCGATCGAAAGCGTCACTGTAGTCAAAATTATCCCCTGAAAGGTCCGTGCTTTGTTAAAATTACGCGCTCGACTTCGAGCCTGTGCGTTATGCAAATCACCCTCAACGGCGAGACCAGAAAGATCCCGGACGGGACAACGGCGACCGGGCTGATTGAGATTCTCGAATTGCGCGGCAAACGCCTCGCCATGGAAGTCAATCTGGAGATCGTACCACGTAGCGCTCATGCCGAATTACGTTTGAACGATGGAGACCGCATAGAAATCGTGCACGCCGTAGGCGGCGGTTGAGATACGGTCTCACCACTGAAGGTTGTAAGACATGTCTACTGCGCAGGAATCATTCACCGCGCCTGACGACGACACGTTGCTGGTCGCAGGTCGAAGCTTTTGTTCTCGCCTGCTCGTGGGCACCGGCAAGTACAAAGATTTCGACGAGACCCGCGCGGCCATCGACGCCAGTGGGGCTGAGATTGTCACTGTAGCCATCCGGCGCACCAACATCGGCCAGAACGCGGACGAGCCCAATCTGCTCGATTTTCTGCCGCCGGATCAGTACACCATGCTGCCCAACACCGCCGGCTGCTTTAACGCGGGCGATGCGGTGCGCACCTGCCGGCTGGCTCGCGAACTGCTCGACGGCCACGATCTCATCAAGCTCGAAGTGCTCGGCGATGAGAAGACGCTGTTTCCGGACATCACCGACACGCTCAAGGCGACCGAGATACTGGTGAAGGACGGTTTCAAGGTCATGGTCTATACCAACGACGACCCGATCGTCGCCAAACGTCTCGAAGACATGGGTTGCGTTTCAGTGATGCCGCTGGCAGCACCCATCGGTTCGGGGCTTGGCATTCGCAATCCATACAATATTTTGACCATTGTGGAGAACGCGAACGTACCGATCATTGTCGACGCAGGGGTGGGCACGGCCTCGGACGCAGCGATCGCCATGGAGCTCGGCTGCGACGGCGTGCTCATGAATACCGCCATCGCCGCTGCTCAGAATCCCGTGCTCATGGCCTCGGCAATGAAAAAAGGCATCGAGGCGGGCCGCGAGGCATTTCTTGCCGGGCGCATGCCGCGCAAGCGCTTCGCCTCGGCGTCTTCGCCGATCGACGGCACGATTTTCTGACTCAAAATCGGCGGCAGGGGGCCGCACGGGTCCGCCATCCTCAATGCCGGGTAACCACCATCGCGGCATCCGCAGCTATGTGATTCGCGAGGGCCGCATGACCAGCGGCCAGCAACGCGCGCTCACGGAGCTGTGGCCGCGATTCGGCATCGAGCTCACCGGCCAGCCCGTCGACTTCAGCAACCTATTCGGGCGCACGGCGGCGCTTACGCTGGAGATCGGCTTCGGCAATGGCGAAAATCTGGCGGCCATGGCGGCGCAGGATCCGGCCGCGGATTTCATCGGTATCGAGGTTCATCGCCCCGGCGTCGGCCACTTGCTACGCCTCGTGCAGGGACAATCGCTGAGCAACATTCGCGTGTTCAACGAAGACGCCGTTGCCGTACTGGAGCGAAGCATACCAGCCTCGAGCTTCGACCGCGTGCTGCTCCTGTTTCCCGATCCGTGGCCGAAGAAGCGCCATCACAAACGCAGGCTGGTGCAGCGCGAGTTCGTCGATCTGCTCCACAGTAAAATGAAAGGCGGCGCCGTACTGCACATCGCTACCGACTGGGAGCCTTACGCAATACATATTGCGGAAGTCATAGCCGCTGCGCCGGGGTTCGAACCGGGGCAGACGGCTGGCAAAAGAGAGAGCACAAAATTCGAGAAGCGCGGCCGTAAACTCGGGCACGAAGTGTATGATCTCATCTACACAAAGCGCAAGGCTGGGTAGCTTGTCGCAAGAGCCGCTACCACCCGTGTGGCTGCGCCGTTGACGTCGCTCTTAGTTGCCCCCCGACACGTTGTACAAGGCGCAATCGTCCTTGTGATTGTCGCCAAGCTGTTCCCACGCGTACTCCAGCGCGTCCGCACGCGTGCGGAAAAAATAGTGCGCCCACTCCGGCCCGGCGAATCCGGTGCGCATGAAAATGTCCATCAACGGTTTCTTGCAGCGCGCAAACAGCATGATGATGCCCAGCTCGGTGAGACGCCGCGTGAGCTGGTGCAGCATCTCCTCGCCCGTTGCATCTACCTCGTTCATGCTAATCGCATCCACGATGATGAATTTCAGCTCAGGCTTCGCCGCGACACGCTCCAGCACCTTGTCCTCGAAATAACCCGTGTTGGCGAAAAACAAGGGGCCGTCGAACCGGAACATCGAGATGCTCGGGCAAGTCTGGAGAATGTGCGCCTGCGCGTCGCGCAGCGTACCGTCGGGATGCCGGGACATCACGACGATGCTTGGCCGCATCGTGCGATAGATGAACAGGCCCAGGGACAGAAGAACGCCGACGATGACACTTTGGTGCAGCTCAGGCGCCAGAATCAGCGTGAGCACAAAGGTAATCACTGCGACCACGGCGTCCATGCGGTGGACTTTCCAGGCGTGACGCACCGGCTCGACGTTGATTAGACCGACCACCGCCATGATGATCACTGCGGCCAACGTGGCCTGCGGCAGATGGTAGAGCAACGGCGTCAACGCCAGCAGCGTTATGCCCATGAGCAAGCCTGTGATGATGGAAGACCATCCTGACTTCGCTCCGGCCGCCAGGTTCACCGCCGAGCGCGAGAACGAGCCCGAGACCGCGTAGCCCGAAAAAAATCCTGCGGTCACGTTGGCCAGCCCCTGCCCGATTAACTCCTGATTCGGATCGAGACGCTGACGAGTCTGGGCCGCCATCGCCTTGGCGATTGCGATGGCTTCCATAAATCCGATGAGGGCGATAGTCAGCGCAGCACCGACAAGCTGCAAGGCGGTGCGCGGGTCGAATTCGGGCACGGTCAGCGCCGGCAAGCCCTCCGGAATCACTCCGACAACCGCACCGCCGGCGGCCTCGAAATCCGTCAGCCAAGCCAGCAGTGTGGTGACCACTACCGCAATCAGCACACCCGGGAACTTCGGGGAGAAGTGGCGCATCACCGTCATGATGGTCAGCGCCAACATGGCCATGCCCAGCGTCGCCAGATGCGTGCCGTGCCAGGCTGCGAGCACCGTGTTCCAAATGGTTTCGTATTGATGCGCGGCGCGCTCCGCGCTGACGCCGAATATCTTGCCGATCTGCGAAGTGGCAATGATGATCGCCGCCGCGTTGGTAAAGCCGATGACGACGGGGTGCGAGAGAAAATCCACCAGCATACCGAGACGCAACGCGCCGAGCGTGAACTGGATAATACCGACCATCACTGCCAGCACCAGGGCGTAGGCGAGATACCCTTCCGGGCTGGCGCTTGCGATTGGCTCCAGCGCCGCGGCCGTCAGCAACGACACCACCGCTACGGGCCCGGTGGCGAGTTGACGCGATGACCCCAGCAAAGCGGCGACGATGACCGGCAGGAACGACGCGTACAAGCCGTAGTGTGGCGGCAGGCTTGCGAGCTGCGCGTAGGCCATCGATTGTGGGACCAGCACGAGCGCTACCGTGACGCCCGCGATGGCGTCTGCGCGCAGGGTATCCGGGTTGCGCAGTTCCCCGAACCACGACAGAAACGGAAACAGTATCCGTCGCCAATTGATAGCCAGCAGTCGCTTCATGTCGCTTGCGAGGGCGCGGATCGCAACCGCGTCTTCAGAGAGGTTCAGCCGGAATGAGCGGCGGTCGAGGACCGACCGCTGAAAAAGATGTTTTTCGGCTTCTTACTTGCAGGGGCCGCGTACAATGCTGGCGCTGCCCCCAACTAATATACAATATCAGATACGGTCCGATAGATGCGAGCCGTACACGGAAAAAGCACACCAATGTCTCGCAAACACCCCATCGTCGCCGTGACCGGCTCCTCCGGCGCCGGCACCACGACCGTCAAACAGGCATTCGACCATATTTTTCTGCGCGAGAGGATCACGCCTGCCGTTGTCGAGGGCGACAGCTTTCACCGCTACGACCGGTCCGAGATGCACACGCAGCTGCAAAAGGCGGAGAGGGAACATCGTATCCTCAGCCACTTCGGGCCGGAAGGAAATTTGATTGATGAGCTCGCGACGCTGTTCAGAATCTACGGCGAGAGCGGCACCGGCAGGATGCGTCACTATGTTCATACGCAGGCACAAGCAGCCCTCTACGACGGTGTCCTCTCCGGAGAGTTCACGCCCTGGGAGGACATACCGGCTGGAACCGATTTGTTGTTCTATGACGGCTTGCATGGCGGCATCATGACCGAGACCGTCAATGTGGCGAAGCTGGTGGACGTGCTTATCGGCGTGGCGCCTACCGTCAACCTCGAATGGATTCAGAAGATTCATCGCGACAAGGCCGTGCGCGGATACTCGCAAGACCAAATCGTCGATACGATCCTCCGACGCATGTACGACTACGTTAACTACATCACGCCGCAGTTCTCGCGCACGGATATCAACTTTCAGCGCGTACCAACGGTTGATACATCAAACCCGTTCGTTGCGCGCGACATCCCTACGCTGGACGAGAGTTTCGTTATCATCCGTTTTCGGGACCCGGTAAAGTTCGGCGTCGACTTTCCCCATCTGTTGAACGTGATCCAGAATTCGTTCATGTCCCGCCGCAACACCATCGTCGTGCCGGGCGGCAAGATGGGGCTCGCCATCGAGCTGATCATGGCGCCGGTCATTGCCGATTTGATGGTGAAGCGATTTTCCTGAACACGCAGCGATGCAACGCTTTCTGTTGGGTCACAGCATAGGCAAGAACGCGTCCGATCTTGTCAAGGAGTGTCTCGACCAAATCGGCGACGTGCCGGACGATGCCAATTTCGGTTTCGCCTACGCCACAGACGCGGTTGCCGACGAGCTGCACAGGATCATCAATCTGCTCAAGCTGCAAACCGGCATCGACCATTGGACCGGCACGATCGGCACCGGCATCTGCGTTACCGCGCATGAGTACTACGACCAACCCGCCCTGGCGTTGATGGTGGCGACGTTTCCTGAAGCATCGTTCAAGATGATTCCGACACAGCAATCCGACGTGCAAGGGTTCATCTCCGGCGCGCGTGCGTGGTACGAAAAAAACTTCAGCCACTTCGGCATCGTCCACGGCGATCCGACTAACCCCATCACGCCGGCGCTGTTCGAGGCAGTCGCGCAGAGTGTGCCGGACGGCTTTTTCGTCGGCGGTCTTACGTCGTCAAACGGTCACAACCTGCAAATCGCGGACGAGGTCACGTCGGGAGGCATATCCGGCGTGGTGTTTTCCGACGCGCTGGCGGTAGCCGTGGGGCACACGCAGGGTTGCACACCGCTGGGGGCACGCCATGAGATCACGGCCTGCGAGCGCAACTTGCTGATAGAACTGGATGGCCGCCCGGCGCTGGACGTGTTGCGAGAAGATATCGGCGAAGTGCTGGCCAAAGACCTGCGGCGAATAGGCGGTTACATCTTCGCGGGGCTGCCGATTCAGGGTTCGGACACGGGCGATTACATGGTCCGCAATCTGGTCGGCATCGATACCGAGAACAAGCTCGTGGCCATCGGAGATCACCCCACCGAGGGCGACGAATTCCTGTTTTGCCAACGCGACGGCAACTCCGCACGCGAGGACATGCAGCGCATGCTCGACAGCATCGGCAGGCGGATCGACGGGCAGCCGCGAGGCGCGGTGTACTACACCTGCCTCGGTCGCGGCCGCTATCAATTCGGCGAAGACTCGGAAGAGCTCAAGATGATCAGCGCCCGGCTCGGCGATATTCCGCTCGTCGGCTTCTTCGCCAACGGCGAATTCTTTCACAACCGCCTGTACGGATATACGGGGGTGCTTACTGTTTTTCTGTGAGGGGTATTTCTACACCAATCGTGTGGGAACGGCTTCGGAGGGTGTAGGAAAACGGTCTTGTCGGGTGGTGGTGAGCGCTGGGCGAACCCCACCAGCTTTTATATTGCTAGATTTGACCCCTTTTTTTTCTCCTCTTTCTTTTCTCCTTTCTTTTCTCAAGTACGGTTGGTAGAAGCAATACGGCTCATCGAAGCAGCTCGTTGAACTGCTCTACCGAGAGCCCGGCCTGGCGGATGATCGCGCGTAGCGTGCCGCGATCGAGTTCTTGGTGCTCCGGCACAACGAGCTGTGCAAAAGGCTCGTCTCGCCGCATCACCACATGACTGCCACGTTGTCGCTTCTGCTCGAAGCCAGCTTTGCCGAGCGCAGCAATACACTCTCCGCGGGAGCTTCGTCACACGGCGACCAGCATGGCGTCGAAGGAGTCTTCAGGCACTGCCAAGTGGTCCTCCTCAAGCGCTTCTATGTAGAGCTCGATGGCCTCTTTGATGTTGGCGATCGCATCTTCCTTGGTGGTTCCCTGACTGATGCAGCTGGGCAAACTCGGACACTCGGCGATCCAGTACCGTCTTCGCCTTTGATGATCACGACTTGGCGCATATGATGCTCCTGACACCCTCGATGATTTCGCATTTTAGCAGCTAAGGACGCGCGACAGTGCGTAGGGTAAGCCGAGGCACGGGCCGTAAGCGCTTGACGACGAAAAAAGGTGGGAACCAGCAGCAGGTGGATCCACCCGGCAACGGCTGGTCAACCGCTTCGCGCAATTCGATCAGAGTGACCTAACCTTAAGCTGCTTCCGGCTTTGTCAAGTTGCGGGAATCAGGTCGACGTAGTCCCGACTAAACTTGTCTTTCGGATTTAGCAGGCACACGTCACTTCTTGCCATGTCGATAAAGCTTGTAAACGGAACATGCGATAGTGGCATGCCCGCAGTAGATGGCGACCGAAACGGAACAGATTGTGAACCGCTCTCTACGCGCTGAATTTTAAGTGCACTGGGGCCGCGGCTTGCAGGACTGTTTCAATCATCACCCGCTCCGAGAAGCGGGTGATGCGAAGGGAAGGGAATCTCCCATCGCGCACAGGAACGTTTCAATCCTCACCCGCTCCGAGAAGCGGGTGATGCAACGTATACTCGACTTTTTGCGGGATCGTAGGTAGTTTCAATCCTCACCCGCTCCGAGAAGCGGGTGATGCGTTGGTACTGGGAGAACGAGCGCTATTACTCTACGTTTCAATCCTCACCCGCTCCGAGAAGCGGGTGATGCGCAAGCCTATACGCGAATTACCAGCATGTATTGGGTTTCAATCCTCACCCGCTCCGAGAAGCGGGTGATGCGATTGCGGAGTTGGTGATAGCTGGTATTGAGATGTTTCAATCCTCACCCGCTCCGAGAAGCGGGTGATGCTACCTTGGATGAGGGTGATGATCCATTTGACGAGGTTTCAATCCTCACCCGCTCCGAGAAGCGGGTGATGCATTCATGGGATTTGGTAAACAGGCTGACTGAAAAAGTTTCAATCCTCACC
>JBPCXK010000190.1:0-5807 GCA_051008635.1 Gammaproteobacteria bacterium | reverse complement strand
CAGGGCCGTTGGATCTCCTTTCCTCTATCGAAAACAGCTCGTAAGCGCCGTGCGGAGGACCGGTCAAACAGCGGAGATCATCTGTACACTCGGCCGATGTCACTCCGGTCAATGGCGTGCTTGTAGGAGCGATCGTAAGGCCGCGATAGGCGCCCATCGCGGCCAGCGGCCGCTTCTACAAGGCGATGGCCCGCCGCGGGCATCTTCTGTAAAGCACAATGACCGGTCCCCTGTGCGGGCGCAAAAAACAAGCACAAATTCAAATATTTCAAACGCATAGCTTGGTCCGGCCGTTTAGCTGCTTGCGCCGTGTTCCATTGCGACGACGGTGTCGACGATTGCCCGAGCAGCGCAGTAGCGTTACGAATGCTCTGCGTCAGGCCTGGCTAGCAAGGGCGGACGACCCAGGCATTCGACCAGAGGTGATCATTTCGTACGTTTGGGCCGGCGGCCAAACACGACTAATGATTCGCGCAACTGGAGAACCGACACATGTCGCACGGTGACGAGTCGTTGACGGTAACCACTCGACTATGCAGCCGCTGCGCGCTGCTTTTGCTGATTGCGTTGAAGTCGATTCTTCCCGGCAGCTCGACAGCAGCGACATGGTCCGTGTCGCCGGCGGGATCGGGACAATCGTCAGGAACGGCGACAACTGTGCACACCATCCAAGAGGCCGTCGACCGTGCACAAAGCGGTGACGTAATCCGAGTCCATGCGGGCAACTATCCCGAGCAAGTCACCTTGAGGAAGTCTGGCCTCACCTTGGTGGCTGCCACGGGCTCTCGGCCCAAAGTCGACGGCCAAAATCGACGGCAGTACGGCTTCTACATTCCCGCAAGCAGCGGCGTCGACGATGTCCGCATCGAAGGGTTTGAAATTGCGCACCAGACCTCCAAGGGCATCTTCTCCGACTACGGGGTCGACGATCGACTGGTTATCCGCGACAACCGCATCCATCACATTGCTGAAAAAGGGATCCAGGTACTCAAGGGGACGGGGCATCTGATCGAAGCGAACACCATCTACATGATTGGAAACCACCAAGAAGCAATGGGGATCCATCTTGGTAGTGCCGCGGATCATAGCGTGGTCAGAAACAACCAGATCTATCTCTGTAAGAAAGAGGGGATCCGAGACTCAAGGGGCCGAGAGAATCTGATAGAAGGCAACATCATCCACACGTCGTGGACCGGCATCGCCTTCAACTACACCCAAGGAGGCACGGTGGCCTACAACAACTACATCTTCAACACCGTATACGGATTCAACCCCAAGCATACCGAGGGCATCTACGGGTGGAATCGCTTTTGGCACAATACGATTCACGACAGTAAGCTGGCCAGCGTCGGAATCGGGATCAACGCTCCGCCGCTCGACTACCTTGACGTGCGCAACAACCTGTTCTCCCGTGGCGGCAAAGCCAACGTACTCGAGAGTACCTCGCTGACGGGTGACCATTTGGTGATCGACGGCAATGGCTATCACTCGGACAATGGACGCGCTCCGTACCTCTACTACACAGCATCATTGCTAAGCTCTGCCAACGGACCCCGCTCGATCGACGAAGTACGCAGCATTGCGGGCTACGAACTCAGTGGCGTCGAAATCGCTGCGCTAGACCTCATTGCACCCGACCGCGGATTCCTCGATTACCCCGCGACCAGCCCGGCGGCCGAAGGAAGCCTGATGCTCCAAAGCCGTTATGGTAATCAGCTCGGCGCTCGAGGTCTCGAGCCGACAGTACCGTACTTTGAGGCGCTGCCTCTAACGGCGATCGCCGCCTCGACCAACGAGGCCGAGATGGGGCATACCACGGATGGTCTCGCTCACACGACTTGGGATTCGGGCACAGCAACGCGAGATCAGTGGATCCTGTATGACCTGGGGCGCAAGCTCGCATTCCGGTACATCGTCCTCAATCCATTGGGTCACAAAGTCGAACATAACGTGCGCGACTTGTCGTTCGAAGTATCACAGGATCGGTCGACTTTTATGAGCATCCTGGCCACAACGAACAATAATTCAGGGAGCATTTTCATCTATGAGCTGCCGGAGCCCGCGGTAGCCCGCTACCTGCGCTTCAATATGCAGAACAAGTTCCCTGACGACGGTCGCAACTGGACGCTGAATCACATCAAGTTTGCCGATCTTTTCTTAGGAAACCTTGTTCCGGTCGATCAACCTACCCCCGCGCCCGTTCTTCCCGGGCGCCCAGCGAATCTGCGGATCGGCGACTCCGAGTCCTAAGGGATTCGATCGAATTAAACTTGCCTAGCTCATTGAGATGGGCCGCGCCCTGGGCGTTTAAAACCGGTGAGCAGGTCGGGCTCGAGGCATGTTCGCGACCAATACGAGAACTCAGCTGTCGTGACTACGGGTTCGACAGTTCACGGAGCAAAGTGGACGGTGAGGTCGCCAAAGCCTTTGCAAATTTGCAGGTGAAAGTGCACCCGTTTGACACCGGTCTCCTTCCGCCGTCCGCCACCTACATTACGTTTAGCTTGGTCCGACCCTGATGGCATTCTGATGGCATGTTAACTAATGGTCTTTCGGCACCTCGGGCGTGCTGTCTCGGATGGCGCCTGCCATCCGTTCGAGCAGCTCGATAAAGTGCCCAATTTTCGCTGGGTATCTCGTTGCCGCGAGTTGGTCCAGCTTCCGATGGCGACCTGACGGCGAATTCGAGGCCTACAGGGGTGAGGGTCTTGCCGATCGCCACTGCCCGGCCCGCCGAAATTGGGGGCCGAAAGGGGGTTGGACCAACGCAAACCGTCGACTACATAGCCAGCAGACGTGAGCATTGATTGGCACTTTGAGCAGATGCTCCTTTAGCTGCTTTCATCAACCCGCAAGTTTCTCGGGGGCACAGGTTGCGACGCCCCTAATCCTGGCACACGATCGCCGGCCAGCTCATTCAGGTAGTTTTCCAGGAGCGTGTAGCCATTGTCCGCGACGCGAGAACCGTCGGTCTCATCGTCTGGATTCAGACCATGCGCTATCTCCCACCGATTCGGCATTCCGTCACCGTCCGTATCAAATCCAGGCGGTCGCGTGACGACAGCGATGATGGGATAGCTCGTCCCTGTGGGGACGCCATTACCTGTTCCCGCATGGACGTCTCTTATGATGCGCGCGTCAACGGGCCCACGAACTGGGACTGTCATGCCGGCATTATTGAGGACATTGGTTTTGGCTTCGACGGCGTCTGTTTGTGTTGGAATAAGTGGAAGCCCAAACTGCGTCGTGACAACAGGCAAACCCCCATCAGTTTGATCCACTATGTCATCTTGTGGCCATGAATCGACCGGCCGATATTTCGGGTGAATATTTCCACTCAAGTACACCCTGGTAGCCGCCGCCTCTGCCGGCGTTGTGGCTGGATTCTCAGCACCGATCAAGCGAATCGGCGGATACGCACCGGATTTCGGTCCGGGCACATAGAAGTTATTCACAAACTCGACCGATTCCGACGGAAAGTGAGCCGCAGCTACGACCGACCCTATCACGGAGTTGTATATGACATTGTTGACGACTTGAACATCTCTGGCGTTTACCAGAGGGACACGATTGGCGGTGTGAGCCAGTAAGTTATGCAGCGCCGAAACACGTTGCGTGAGAATTTTGCCGCTTATCTGCAGTCCTTTACCGCCGACTTTAACGCCCCTGAAAGTACCGTTGAGCCCCTCTGCAATGATGCAGTGCTGAATAGTAACGTCGCGATTACCATTGTAAACCGCGATGAGGTCATCGGTACCCCAGCTTACCGAGCAATGATCGACGATAACGTTGTTTGCTTCAAACAGAAGTATGCCAACCCCGGAACCTATTGCTTCTTTGTGGTCAATCCCAACCCGATGCCGATAGTGACGAAAGATCACATCGTGTGTTCGAACATCGATCAAGGCGCCTTTCACCAAAATTCCGTCTCCTGGAGCGGTCTGGCCCGCAACGGTCAAGTACGGATTCTTGATAGCGATTCATCCCTTGTTGAGATGAATCGTGCCGCTCGTTGTAAAAACACAGGTTCGTGCGCCTGTGGCTTCAAGGCATGCCCGTAGGCTTCCTGCACCCGATTCTCTGAGCGTGCTCACCTCTATCACGCGTCCGCCACGGCCGCCTTGCGTAAACCTTCCAAAACCTTCCGCCGTCGGGAATGCCAGTTGCTGCGCCTTGACATCCGTGACGCTGAACAAGATCGAAATCACCAACAAGACACCAGATGCTAAGCGGGCCATTGAGTACTCCTTTGTAGCAAAGTGACTAGTCATGTTTCACCGCAGGTGTAAACGTGCCAGTTCGTCATGTTTCACCGCAGGTGTAAACGTGCCAGTTAGTCTGTGAGGAGGGAAAGCTATTCTGTTCGAGTCGCTGAGCCTTCCCAGTGAGCCTATTTGCAGTTGGCCTGCCAACAGTCAGGATGTCGGTCACACGCGACGTGCAAGCGAGAGCCAACGGAATCGGGCTCATCGTGTTCGTTGCGTTCGGGCTGTTCGCGCTCATCTTCTGAGCTCATCAGCGGTCAAAGCGAACGAACTCGCGCTGGCGCGCTCGCCGCCGGGAGGGCTACCCCTTCACTGCACCGGCCGTCAGCCCCGACACAATGCGGTGTTGGAAGACGAGCACCAGCACGATCAGCGGGATAGTGACGATGACCGAAGCCGCCATGATATTTCCCCACGGCAGCTCGTGCTGGCTGGCGCCGGTCATCAAGGCGATCGCAACCGGCACCGTGCGCTGCTCGTTGGTCAGAGTGAAGGTCAGCGCGAACAGGAACTCGTTCCAGGCCGCGATGAAGGCGAGCAAGCCGGTCGTGACCATCGCCGGCCACATGAGCGGCAAAAACACATGAGTGATCACTACACCGGGCGTGGCCCCATCGATGATCGCTGACTCCTCCAGCTCCCTGGGCAGCTCGCGCATGAACGCCGTCAGCACCCATACGGTGAACGGTAGCGTCAGGAGCAGGTACGACAGAACGAGGCCCGCGAGCTTGTTGTACAGGCCGAATGCCCGCACCAGCTCGAACATGCCCGACAGGACGGCCACCTGTGGAAACATCGATACCGAAAGAATGGTGAGCAGTACGACACCGCGGCCACGGAAACGCACCCGTGCGAGTGCGTAAGCTGCGGCCACCGCCAAGGCCAGCGAGAGCGCGACCACGGCCAACGCCACCAGCACCGAGTTCGCGATATTCCTACCGAAGGCCTGCTGCTCGAATACGGCGCGGTAGTTACTGAAGTCCAGCACCTGCACCCAGTAGTCGACGCGGAACAGCTCGCTGCCGGACTTCAACGAGGAGAGCACGGCGTAGTAGAACGGAAAGGTCGTGTAGAGCACGATCAGCCCGATCAGCAAATAGAACGCCAGGTTACGAAGCGGCCGCATTGCCCTCAGTCCCCGAGCCGAACGCGCGCCGCAACGATGTACACGGCAGTGAACACCGCAATGGTGAAAAACAGCAGGGTCGATGCGGCCGACCCATAGCCTGCAAGCTGAAAGTCCACGAGCTGCTGTCGCGCGTATACCGACATCGACATGGTGTCCGCGCTGTTGGATGTCAGGACGTAAATGAGATCGAAGATCCGCAACGCGTCGAGCAGCCTGAAGATGATGGCCACCATCAGCGCCGGATAGATGAGCGGCAAGGTCACTCTCAAGAACACTCGCACCGGATGTACGCCATCCACTCGCGCGGCCTCGTAGCAGTCGCCCGGCAGCATCTGCAAGGCCGCGAGTATCAGAAGAGCCATGAACGGCGTGGTCTTCCACACGTCCACCATGATGACGGCGAACATCGCGAG
>JBPCXK010000189.1:0-3227 GCA_051008635.1 Gammaproteobacteria bacterium | reverse complement strand
GTCCAGGCCTTCTTTGACCGAATGCGATCCAATTCGCGAGCGCACGTCGACGGTTACCGGTCCGGCGCCGGGTAGCGCCGCTACGGCCTCACTGATGGCGGCGCTCACCGCTTGCTCGTGCTCTTTGGCCATGAAGCCCAGCGTCACGCCAATACTCACGGCACCGGTGCCGGCATCGATCTCGACCTGCTTGACGCATTTGGCGCCCACCAGGTCGGTGTCCAGATAGGGATCGCGGTAGGTGGCAATGGCTGCCTCTACCTGCGCGCGCGTGAGTTCCGACATTGCCACTCCGAGGAAGCTGATTCAGTGTAAGGACCGGTAGTCGAGCAAGCCGCTTAGTTTCCGTCCGGAAACTAGTCCGATGCATGGATACACCGGCAAAATCGGCAACGGTAATTGTTGATTTTGTGAGGAATTCCAAAACGAAGTTTTGCAATTCCGCGTCCGTAGACAGCCAGGAAGGCTGTTTATGGACCAAGGCAATCTAGTGTAACCGAAGGCCTACGTTTTCGAGTCGCCGTGCTACATTTTCGAGGTCCAAATCAGCAGCCCCCAAATCAACAGACCCCAAATCAGCAGACCTATGTGAGATTGCGGGTCGGGCTTTATGGGCCGTCTCCGGGCCGCGCCAGGCCTCGTACTCAACCCTCCCACCTTGCAAGCTTCCACGAACCGCGATTTCTCGTTATCCAATGACCGACCCAACCAGGACCATGCTGGTCACCAGTGCGCTGCCGTATGCCAACGGTCCGCTGCATATCGGCCACATGCTCGAGTACGTACAGACCGATGTATGGGTTCGCTTTCAGCGCCTGCGCGGTCACACCTGCTGGTTCGTTTGTGCCGACGATGCCCACGGCACGCCGATCATGCTCAAGGCCGAGGAAGAAGGCATCACGCCCGAACAGCTGACCGAGCGGGTAGGGCGCGGTAACCGGGCCGACTTTGCCGACTTCCTGATCGGCTTCGATAACTACCACAGCACGCGATCAGCGGAAAATCAAACGCTCGCGGTGCTCATTTACACGCGGCTTCGCGATGCCGGTCATATTGCCACGCGCGTCATTCGCCGCCCCTACGATCCGGTAAAGCAAATGTTTTTGCCCGATCGTTATATCCGCGGCGAGTGTCCGATCTGTGGTACGCCGGATCAATACGGCGACAACTGTGAAAACTGCAGCGCAACGTACGCGCCGACCGATCTCAAGAACCCTAAATCCGTAGTTTCGGGTGCGACGCCCGAGGAGCGCGAGACCGAGCACTTTTTCGTCAAGCTGGGTAATTTCGAATCCATGCTGCGGGCGTGGGTGCGTGAGAAGCCCGACGTCAGTACGGGTATCGACTCGCGCGTGCAGCCAGCGATCGCCAACAAGCTTGATGAATGGTTCGAGGCCGGGTTGAAGGAATGGGACATCACTCGCGATGCGCCTTTTTTCGGTTTCGAGATCCCCGATGCGCCCGGCAAGTACTTCTACAACTGGCACGACGCGCCAATCGGATACATGGCGAGCTTCAAAAACCTTTGTGCTGCTAAGCAAGGGGAGCTCGAGTTCGACGCATTTTTCGGTCGTGATAGCCAGTCCGAGCTGTATCACTTCATCGGTAAGGACATCGCCTACTTTCACACGCTATTCTGGCCGGCGCAGCTACACGGCTCAGGCTTCAGGCGCCCAACCGCGGTGTTTTGCCACGGATTCCTCACCGTCGACAGCAAAAAGATGTCGAAGTCGCGTGGTACCTTCATCAAGGCGCGAACCTACCTGGAGCACCTCAACCCTGAGTACCTGCGCTACTACTTTGCTGCGAAGCTGGGCGGGGGTATCGACGACGTCGATCTGAATCTGGAAGATTTCGTCAAGCGGGTGAACGCCGATCTGGTTGGCAAGGTCGTCAACATCGCGTCGCGTTGCGCAGGCTTCATCAACAAGCAATTTGACGGCGAGCTGAGCGCGAGTCTGAGTGAGCCGGAGCTTTATCAACGGATTCTGGACGCGACGCCGGGCATCGCCGAGCACTATCAATCGCGGGAGTACGCCCGCGCGGTGCGCGAGATCATGGCGCTGGCCGACGCGGCCAATCAGTACATTGATAGCGCCAAGCCGTGGGTGCTGGCAAAGCAGGTCGGTAGCGAAGCTGAGGTGCAAGCCGTGTGTTCGATGGGCATCAACCTGTTTCGCGCACTGATGATTTTTCTTGCACCGGTGTTGCCGCAGACCGCGGTGCGCGCGGCCGAGTTTCTAGGTCAGGGGCCGTTGCGCTGGTCCGATATTGAGCACCCGTTGCTGGGCACGCGCATTGCTCGATTCGAGCCGTTGATGGTGCGTGTAGATCCGAAGAAAGTCGCGGCGATGGTCGAAGCGTCGAAGGAGAGCTTGGACGCGGGCGCGCCAGATTCGTCCTCGCCCGCCGCACCGTCGGATAGCGAGCCAGTCGCTGCGGGCGCAGGCTTGGATCTAGCGACTGAAATTGGCCTCGAGGACTTCAACAAGATCGATCTGCGGGTGGCGCGGATAGTCGAGGCGCACCAAGTGGAGGGCGCGGACAAACTGCTGCGCCTCGAGCTCGATCTCGGTGAGGAGCGGCGCACGGTGTTCTCCGGCATCAAGTCGGCGTATGCGCCGGAAGACCTGGAAGGCAAGTACACCGTTGTGGTGGCCAACCTGGCACCGCGAAAAATGCGTTTTGGCACATCGCAGGGCATGGTACTCGCGGCCGGGCCGGGCGGGTCCGAGATCTGGCTGGTCAGCGCGGACGAGGGCGCTCGACCCGGTATGCGGGTCAAGTGAGCGGGCCGGGATATCCGGACGTGCGGCGACGGCCAGCAGCGTTTGACGCCAAGGCCCTCGATGTCCAGGCACTCGATGCCCAGACTCTCGATACGTTATTGCCGCAAACCCAGTGCCAGCGTTGCGGCTACCCGAGTTGCCTCGATTATGCGCACGCGATAGCTGCCGGTGAGGCCGAAATCAACCGTTGCCCCCCGGGCGGTGCGAGGACCGTCGAAGCGCTCGGGCGTGTGACCAGGCGGCCCCCGGTCGAACTCGACCCGCAATGCGGCGAACAAGGGCGGTGGCGGTTAGCGGTGATCGAAGAGTCACTTTGTATCGGTTGTACTTTGTGCATCCAGGTGTGTCCGGTCGATGCCATCGTCGGTGCCGCGAAGCGCATGCATACCGTCATCAGCGACGAATGCACGGGATGCGAGCTGTGCGTCCCGGTATGTC
>JBPCXK010000188.1:0-5014 GCA_051008635.1 Gammaproteobacteria bacterium | reverse complement strand
GTCATATACCACATTTCCACTCAACCGACAAAGTGAGCTCACTGTTACGAATCGCACCAATAAATGACCGTCGCCCGAAGGGCCGCACATTATGTTGCGCAATGGCTGGTGGGATCCGCCTCGCAGGGCGGAAGAAACTTTCCCGCATAGATAGAGACGCGCCTGTGGCGCCAACTCACCGATTGGTCAAAAATAGCGCCAATAACCGCCGTGAGGTTGCCGACATGAGACCCGCTCCCGATCCCATCCACGCCGTCGAAAATCAGTCTTCTCCGCTAGAGGATTTCAACAGCTTTACCTCCGACCGCGCGTTACAGGAGGCCGTCATTCGAGAGGGCGCCGAATGGGCGGTGGATCAGCTCAGCGAGGCGGGGACGAAATTCGCGGAGAAAAACAGCTTCAGGCTGGCGGCCCTCGCTAACACCTATGTACCCACGCTAAGGACCCACGACCGGCAGGGCCGGCGGGTGGATGAGGTGGATTTCCATCCCGCGTGGCACGAGTTGCTCAAGATGTCCATCGAGCGGGGCATTGTCGCCTTGGCCTGGAAAAACCCGCGTACGGGCAGCCAGGTCGCGCGCGCCGCACTCCATTACCTCTATTCGCAGACCGAGGTCGGCACCGAATGCCCCATTGCGATGAGCTACGGCGTCGTGCCCGTGCTTCAGAAGTTCAGTGAGGATTGGGCGGAGATCGGTGACCTTTGGCTGCCCAGGCTGCTCAGCGGTTCGTATGATCCCCGGTTTATTCCGGCGTCTCAAAAGAGCGGCGTGCTGTTCGGGATGGGGATGACCGAGAGACAAGGCGGTTCCGATGTGCGGAGCAACATCACCACAGCCACGCCGATCGATAACGGCGGGCTCGGGCGGCCCTATCGCATCCGGGGTCACAAGTGGTTCTTCTCGGCGCCGATGTGCGATGCGTTTCTGGTGCTGGCGCAGACCGAAAACGGCCCTTCGTGCTTCCTGGTTCCGCGGTTTGTGGCGGACAGCGGGCTGAACGCCTTACGTCTTCTCAGGCTGAAGGACAAGCTTGGCAATCATTCGAATGCCAGCTCTGAGGTGGAGTTTCACGACGCCACCGGCTATTTGCTCGGTGACGAAGGGCGGGGCGTAAACACCATCATTGAAATGGCGGCCCATACTCGCCTCGACTGCGTACTGGCGACGACGGGTATGCAGCGGCGTGCCCTGAGTGTTGCCATTCACCACGCGAAACAACGTAAAGCCTTTAGCGCAACGTTGATAGAAAAGCCCATGATGGCGAACGTGCTGGCGGACCTTGCCGTGGAGTCGGAGGCGACAACCCATCTTGCCATGTACCTTGCCAGAACTTTCGAGCCCGAAGCGCCGGACCCCGATCAGAAGATCGGTCGAATTCTGACGCCGGCGGCGAAATACCATGTCTGCAAGCGAGGACCCCAATTCGCGGCCGAGGCCATCGAAGTGCTGGGTGGTAACGGCTACGTGGAAGAGACCGATCTCGCGCGGATTTATCGCGAAATGCCGTTGCTGTCGATTTGGGAAGGTTCCGGCAATGTGATGTGCCTGGACCTGCAGCGCGGCATTGCGCGGGAACCCGACACCGTGCAGGCGCTACGGGAAAAACTCGCTGCCGTGCGTGGCGCCGATGACCGCCTGGACAAGTTCGGCGAAAATGTTCTGGCGGCTTTGCAAAACCCCGCCGAGGCGCAGGGGCGACGCCTCGCCCATGGTCTGGTGCTTGCCGTGCAAGGCGCCTTGCTCGTGCAGCACGCACCGGCGCCTGTGGCCGAAACCTTTTGCGGGACGCGCTTGTTGCCGGCCACCGCCTGGGGCGCGAGCTTCGGCACCTTGCCCGATGGCGCCCCGACACGCGAAATACTGGAGCGAGGTGCGCCCGGGACAGAGGACTGAGGACTGAGGACAGATGACAGATGACAGATGACAGAGGACTGTATTGTCTTTGCTGGCTGTCATCAGTCCTCTGTCATCTGTCCTGTGATTCTGTCCTCTGTCCTCAGTCCTCAGTCCTCAGTCATCTGACCCATCGAGGACTTTGTCGACCAGCTCGGGTTCGCTGTCGATGATCTTCAGCAGAATACGGGCAGCCCCTTCCGGTTGCCGGCGGCCCTGCTCCCAGTTCCGAAGCGTGCCCAATGGGAACCCAAAGCGCTCCGCGAATTCTTTTTGACTCAGATCCAGACGCGAGCGTATCGCCTGAACATCGACCTCGGTTGGTGCGATGCGATATTCGCGGCCATGGGTCTTCTCACCGCGTGCGCGGGCCTGCACTTCATTGAGTGCGTTTATCAGATTTTCAGTTCTATTTGGCATAGCCCTCTTATCTCCAAGAGCGTGCGCCATCCATTCCGTGCCCCTGAGCTCCATCACGAGAACAGGTCCTTGCTAATGTCCCAGAGCTTTCTCGCGACATCTTTGGCGGCGGCTATCGCGCCAGCCTTAAGCGCGATTTTGATCACATCCGCGAGTTGCGCGCTCTTTGCAACAGGCTCTGATTTCGGTCCGACCTCGAGAAGCAGAATCACCAGCGTAGGTGATATCGCATAGATGATCTCTAACGCTGGCTCCCGGCCCCAGTCGAGCACGAACAGATCCAGGTCATCATCGTAGTACCCGGTCAGAGGCTTCGCGGCCAACAGATGGCGAACTCCCTCTTGTTCATGCTCGGTTAGATATTGCGTCGCTGCCTGGAGGTACACAGCGGTTTCATAAAGAGTGATACATCCCATTTACCTCTCCCCGTCGCCATAGGCCATAGCGGGTTTGAACTGTTCATGGGGCACGCCCTCCCTATTTGCCATTGGTTTACGATTGCATGCCGAGTATTGGCGGCATGGGATGATTGTACGCCAATGACTGCCTAAGTCAACGGCGTACCTCTCAGTACCTGCGGTCAACCGGGTTATTCTCGAAGCAGGGATGCTCGCCCCAGACCCGCAGAGGCGACGACGACGGCGCCCGCGAGCTTGACGCATTCATCCTGCGACCGGAAATCGCGCATCATTCCATTTGATGTGGAGCAAGTCGCGAGCGCGGGCGGTGTTCCGCGACCTTGGCAAAGGCAGGCATCCGGGCCGGGCTGAATCCGGGCGATTGCCCCTACGCGCTTTCGCGCAGCTCCGTGCGAGCCGCTGCTTTTCAGGGGCAACGACTTAGCCAAAACCGGGCGCCTGTTGATTCGGCGCACCCTTGCCGCTTCATTTTATTTGAACGCCAAAGGGTGAACTCGTATACTTGCGCGCCTGACGCGCCGGGCCGGACATTTGGGGCATAAATCGGGCTATCGGATAACCCTTAGCTCACTTGAGCGTAGACGCAGAGATTGGCTGGGGCTCCACGAACACCGGCGTTGGCGAACCGGATTATCGGGGCACAGTTGTTGCTCAGTGGGGGGCTGCCGCTCGCGCTCGTGCTGTACAGCCGAGGCTACGCGTTGTCGGCGCTGTTGGGTGGATTGAGCTGCGCCATTCCGAATTTGTTTTTCGCGCGCGTGCTTTTCAGGCCGCGTAGCGCAGCTGTGCACAAGGTCGCCGGTGCGATGATTCTCGCCGAAACCGGAAAGCTCATGCTGACTGTCGTGTTTTTCATGGCGATCTTCATCGTCTACAAGGACGTGAACGTTTTGATTTTGATCGCGGCATTTTTCGCCGCGTACATGAGTAACTGGGTAGTGCCCGCTTGGATCGATTACAAGCAGGGACAGCGTTGATTCAGAGCACAAGATGGCAAGCAGCGAAACGTTAACCGCTAACGCGTACATCAAGCACCACCTGCAAAACCTCACCTTCGGCAAGTTTCCGGATGGCCACTGGGGGATTGCGCATTCGGCGCAGGAAGCCAGGGAGATGGGTTTCTGGGCGATTCACCTCGACACCATGTTCTGGTCGATCGCGCTCGGCGTGCTGTTCATCTTCATATTCCACAAGGTGGCGAAATCGGTGACTGCCGGCGTGCCTGGCGGTTTGCAGAACTTCGTCGAGATAACCGTGGAGTTCATCGACGACACCGTGCGCGGTGGTTTCACCGGCAAGAATGACCTCGTCGCGCCGCTGGCGTTGACATTGTTTGTCTGGATCCTGCTGCAGAACACCATGGACCTCGTGCCAGTGGACTGGATTCCAGAGGTGGCGAAGCTGCTGGGCATCGAATACATGAAGGTAGTGCCGACGACCGACCCGAATGCCACCTTTGGCATGGCCTTCGGTGTGTTCTTTCTGACGATTTTTTACAGCCTCAAGGTCAAGGGACTGCTCGGGTTCGCGGCCGAGCTGACGATGCAGCCTTTCGAGTCCAGGAATCCGTTGCTCAAGCTGGCGTTCCTGATCCCGAACCTGTTCCTCGAAGGCATCAGTCTCATCGCCAGGCCGATCTCGCTGTCGCTGCGTTTGTTCGGCAACCTGTTCGCCGGTGAGATGATCTTTATTTTGATTGCCTTGCTGTACAGCGGTGGCTGGATACTGGCGCTCGCGGGCGGCGCGCTGCAGTGGGCGTGGGCGGTGTTTCACATTCTTATAATATTGCTGCAGGCGTTCATCTTCATGGTGCTGACTATCGTGTATCTGGATATGGCGCATCAGCATCACTGATCATTTTCAAACGAATACCTCTAGCTAAGGAGATAACAATGGACATAGCCATGTACTACGTCGCGGGTGGCATTCTGCTCGGTCTGGCGGGCGTCGGGGTCGGCGTCGGGGTCGGGGTATTGGGGTCGCGCTTTCTCGAAGGCATCGCCCGTCAACCCAAATTGCTGCCAATGCTATGCACGCAGTTCTTCATCGTCATGGGCCTGGTGGACGCCATCCCGATCATCGGTGTGGCCATCGCGCTCTATATCCTGTTCGCGGCCATTCCCACACCCTAGCCCGCATTTCTCACCAGGATTTGGAATTTTGGGGCAAGCAGGCTGCGCATGTTGGACGCCCGGCCGCCGGAGCATAGCCGGCCCTATGGTCCAAGGCCGCGCGTCCAAGATGCGCAGCCTGCTTGTTCCAAAAACCAAATAGGACAGT
>JBPCXK010000187.1:0-3270 GCA_051008635.1 Gammaproteobacteria bacterium | reverse complement strand
GAGGCGCCCAGACCGATGCTGCGCACCTTTGAACAACTTACCACCCGACCAAAAGCTGGCCGCAAGTCCTGTCGAGCAATGCACAAGAACCACCGATGAAGTGTCTTGGGCAAAACCAAAAAAAGTCTCAGCGCGTAGCAGTGCATCAGCAATGTTGACAAGATTGACCGGCAGTCCAAGTTTACTTGAGGCGAGCCCTTTAAAATCGAAGACAGTCCATCCTAGATAGCTGCCGCCTGTCACACGGCCGTTATCGCTATCAACACCTACCGCACAAGCAAAGCCAGCTCCAACTATTCGGTCGGCTGGTAATTGAGATACAGCAACAAACCGATGTATCTGCTCACATAGCTCATGCACACACAATGGACCGTCGCTGATATCACTGAATTCAACATCGCAGGATGCAACGACATCACCACACACATTGAGCGCCACAATCTGCTGGGAAAATCCACTGACAACAGCACCGATCACGTAGGCACCCGATGTCTGAAGTTCGAGCGCCATATGTGGTCGACCGCGACCTGACGCCGGCGTCTGTATCGACACTTCACGCAGTAGCCCCGCGTCTTTGAGATCCTGCACAATTCGACCGATAGCCATCTTTGATAACCCGAGGCGATCAGCGATTTCCCGGCGGGAACTTCCTGGGTGACGATAAATTTCCTGCAACGCAAGCGAGCGATGCACTTTTCGCAGAGCGCCCGGTGGACCAAGCGGATCCGAGTATTTAGTAACCATAAGTGACTATATAATACTGTCCAGCAAAGGCCGTCAACCGCGAGCTTCCACCTCGGGTATATCGGCGCCGCACCGTCGATTTTTTAATATATTAAAAGGTATTCCCATGCGCGTAATTTTTGTCCTGTACGATTCGCTCGTCCGCGGTGCGATGCAGAACTATGGCGGCACCCATATCGATACGCCCAACTTCCTTCGGTTCGCTGAACGGGCGGTGACTTTCGACTCACATTTTGTTGGCAGCCTGCCCTGTATGCCCGCGCGCCGGGAGATGCATACGGGTCGCTACAATTTTCTGCACCGAAGCTGGGGGGCTCTCGAACCCTTCGACCAGTCGTTCTCTGAATTGCTTCGCGCAAGTGGCGTGTATACCCATCTCATCTCCGATCACTATCACTACTGGGAAGATGGCGGCGCGACCTACCACGGCCGCTACGCGAGCCACGAGTTCATCCGGGGGCAAGAGAGCGACGCGTGGAAGGCGATGGTCGAGCCGCCGTGGGAACGGCTGAAGGCCCAGTACCACGCCGTGCAAAACGATTCGGACCCGGCCGGCAAGTTCTACCATTACATGATCAACCGGGAGTTCATGAGCAAGGCCGAAGAGGACTTCACGGCCGTACAGTGCTTCAGCCATGGGCTCGATTTTCTCGACACGAACCGCAGCGCCGATGACTGGTTTCTGCAGATTGAAACCTTCGACCCGCACGAACCGTTCTTCGCACCTGAGCGATATCGCGAAGACTACCCGACTAACTACGCCGGCCCGATTCTCGACTGGCCGCCGTACGAGCGTGTCAATGAAGCGCCGGACGAGTGCGCGGAGCTGCGCGCCAACTACTGCGCGATCGTGGCGCTGTGCGACGCGCAGATGGGCCGGCTACTCGACTACTTCGACGCCCACGACCTGTGGCGTGACACGGCATTGGTGGTCAGTACCGACCACGGTTTCCTGCTGGGTGAGCACGACTGGTGGGCGAAGCTGCGCATGCCGTGTTACGAAGAAGTGGCGCACATCCCGCTGATGATTCATCACCCGGCGCACCGCGAGATGGCCGGCACGCGGCGCCGCGCGCTGACCCAGACGATGGATCTGATGCCCACCTTCCTGGACCTGCACGGCCTGGCACCGCCGCCCGAAGTGCAAGGCCACTCGCTGCTGCCGCTGCTGGGCGAAGACATCGATTTGCGCGAGGCCGCCATTTTCGGTGTTTTCGGTAGCGCCACCAACATCACGGACGGGCGCTACACGTACTTCCGCTATCCACGGGACATGGATGAGCAAGACATCTACCAGTACACGTTGATGACCACCCAGCTCAAGTCCCGCTTTCCGCTGGCGCCGTTGCGCGAAGCTACGCTGGCCCCGCCTTTTGGCTTCTCCAAAGGCGTACCGCTGCTGAGAATCCCCACCCAGCCGAAGCGCCATCCCGCCGCCGGCCAGTTTCTAGCACCCGGATTCATGCAGGATGCGGATACGGTCCTGTACGATCTCGAATCAGATCCCATGCAGAACACCCCGATCCAGGCGCCCGCCGTCGAGGCGCGTCTAGAACAACTCATGGCGCAACTCATGCGTGAAACTGAGGCACCATCGGAGGCATTCAGCCGACTGGCGCTGAGCGGTTGAGGCGGGAGCCTCGTAGTCCGGCATCGCCACACGACATAATCCAACCGAGGGTTCGCCGGCGTCTACGCGTCGTGCGCGAAGACTGGAATTGAGTGCCGTTGGTATGCAGGCGTTTCGATGATTCGGTTGAGTGCGGGCAATATACTGTATATAATGACAGCTCTATGCAGGGAGCTGTTCCATGACCGACCTCGCCACCTATCACGCCACCGTCGATGAGCTCGACTTCAAGATTCATCGCCTTGCGAAAAGCATCAACGCGCAGAAGTATGAGATGCTCACTCTCATTCGCGAGTTCGATGAGCGCGGCGGCTGGGTGAAGTGGGGCTCGACCTCCTGTGCGCACTGGCTGCACTGGCGCTGTGACATCAGCATGAATACCGCGCACGAGAAACTGCGCATGGCGCGGGCGCTCAAAGACCTGCCGCAGGTCAGCCAGGCGTTTTCTACCGGCGAGGTCTCGTACTCCAAGGTGCGCGCGCTGACCCGTGTGGCCACGGCTACCAATGAGGAGGCGTTGCTGGAGTACGCGCTCAACGCCAGCGCCGCGCGGGTCGAAGAGCGCTGCCGGCAGCTCCGCCAGGGGTCAGAGAAGTCGCTCGAGGAGGCGTGCGCAACCCACGCCGCACGCCGGCTCATCCTCTCCCAGCCCGATGAGCGGGGCATGGTGACGGCGGTGGCCGAGATGCCACAGGAGCTGGCCTTATTGCTCACCCAGGCCCTCGACAAGGCCATCGAGCAGGACGTCGGCGATGGGCCCGAGTTCGAAGGCGATCCGTGGCGGGCGCTACAGGCCGATGCGTTGATTGTGCTGGCCAAACATTACCTTGCAGGCGACGGCGGTACAGCCTGCACCGCGGACCACTATCAGGTCGTGTTGCACGTCGACCAAGCGG
>JBPCXK010000186.1:0-2793 GCA_051008635.1 Gammaproteobacteria bacterium | reverse complement strand
GTAGGCCAAGGCCCAGAGACCGGCGACAGTGATGATGAACCAGATCATGCTCACACTCCTGGTTGGATCGGCAGGAAAACGGGCATCCATGTCCACGTTCTGAGAAGCATCCGCAACGGTGGGTCTTGTGGCACCTTTGCGGGTCGAGGCCCAGCAGCGCTGGAGCCTTGGGTACAGAGAAGGGCGGGGCCGCGCGAACATTCCTGGTAGCCGGGCTGCTCGCCCAACGCGCTCTCAGAACGGTATTGTAGCGCGCCGACAGGCGCTTAGAAATTGTTCCGATCAGGGAAGGTTATCGCGAAAGGCGAGGGAAGGGGCAGGCTCAATAGCACCCGTCTACGGAGTTTCGCTGGATCCGGATAAACGCTGACTCGTTTTCCGGGACGACGGAAGTGCTCGATATATATCTCCGTCATACCGGAAGCGGCGTGAGCCGCTATCCGATGTCCAGTGCCAGGGCAAAAAAAACCGGATCTCGAGAATTTAACTGGTTGCCGGGCGCTGAAACAATCGGCTGAAGAAATTGGCGGCCTTGGCCTCGTCCACGTCGTCGCCAGTCGGGGTGCTGTCCAGAACCGGCTGCGCGGGTTCCTCGATCTCGACTTGCAGTACCGGCTGCATGTCCGCCTGTGCGGGTTCCTCAGCCCCGATTTGTAGTGCCGGCTGCATGTCCGGCTGTGCGGGCTCCTCAGCCGCGACCTGCAGGGCGGGTTGCATGTCCGGCGTGACGGGATTGATAGCGCCCGGCTCGAAGTCTTCGGTTACCTCGTCGACCTCTACGCCTTGTTTGCTCCACGGCAGCCGACGGTAGATGGCCAGCTCGTCGAAGCCGAACATGGGATATTTGATGATCTCGAAGTAGGGCGAGTAGTCGAAATCCTTCGGCGTGAACAACTTAATGTTGCGATTGTAGAACTGCACGTTGCCGTCCCCGTCGCTGAACATCACCGGCAGAACCGGAAAGTGCACGCTGTGGAAGGCCTCGGCAATCATCGACGAACACACGGTATGTGTGGGTTCGCCGGCGTTGCGCGCAAACAAGCTGGAGCGCCAGCGCCGTGGCAGAATTGTGTACGGATACATGAAGCGAGCCAGATCGAGAATTTGCCGCACGTCGTAGCCGGATCCGAGCCAGTTGACAACGGCGTGCTTGAGCACCGCGCCAGCGTCGATGCGCGACAGTCCCGTCGGGCGGCAGATGCGCAAATGATAATCGCGGTATTTGGACAGCGGCGTGATGATCGTGCCCTTGCCGAGCAGGGGCTCGATGAGCAAAGGATCGGCGGGATCGCCGTCATAATGCGCGATGATCTTTTCCCGCGTCTCCTCGTCCTCGATGTCGTGCAGCCTGCCGATGTAGAGCGCCGAGTGCGTCCACGAGCTCAAGGTGATGGTCTTGATGATGTTGCTGACGCGCGAGCGACCCTCGACCAGCACAACGTCGGCAGGCCGTAGCTCGTAGCGTATGCGTTCGATGTCCGAAAGATGAGTGGCCGCGTCCGCAGGCTCGGAGTTAAGCCAGTCCGTTACCGCTCTCCAGATGAGCTTGTGCGCGCGGGTAATCATGAACGCCTCCCCAGATGTAAACCGATCGTATTGTCACCTATTGTTACAGCTCCTCTCAGGTTTTTAGACCATATACCGAACGCGAGGTTCGGGTTGTGATCAAAACGACATTTCCATATTTCTGCCGACCGTTTGGGCCAAATCGCACATTTTCGGGAACTTGTAGCTATCCATGCCGACAAGTGATCAGCCTCAGGACTGGTATTGCGGAGCCGCATTGGGCGTGACGCGCATCCCTTTCGCTTGCAGGTCCGCGAGCCATCGTTCGAGTCGTTGATTGAACTCCGCCAATTGCTCGGCGAGTAGTTGGCCGCTTTCATTCAATGCACCAGTATATCCGGTATTGTCCTCGCAACCGAGCGCTACGGCGATGCCGAAGTCATGATAAAGCTGAATGTCCATCAGCGATGTGGCGATCATGTCGACCGGCGAGTGCCGGTAAAAGTGCGACAGGGCAATACGGTTAGCACGCAGACGCGCGTCGCGCGTCAGCACATCCAGACCGAGATCGATCAAACCGTCGGCGTCGCTCTTGCCGCCCACGGCGTAGGCGTTGGGCCTGGCGATGTCTTCCACGAGCTGGAGCAGAAGCCGGTAGTTGTTCTCGCTACTGGCGTTAATGGCGCTGTTCCCCCACAGGTAGGCGTCCAAAATCTCGTTGTCCGAGGCGCGTAGGGCGTTCATGGTCTTTTCCTGCGATTGCTCAATTCGTGGTAACGCCTGTCGCTCCCGCGGCGTTGACATGAAGGCTCGTGCTCACCATCCAACCCGGAGTCGTGGCGCGGCCTGCGGCTTGCCAACTCTCGAAACCGCCTTCCCCGACGCCGCCATCGCATACATTCGCAACAAATGGTTCATATCGTGCCCCTGGTCTGCCCTTGAACGACTCAAAACCCACTATCTGGTGAGCGTAGGAGCTGGCGGCCTTCAGCTCCATGCGAAAGTCCACAGGGACGATGTGAGAAATTACCGAAGAGATCGCAAGTTTGCGCGGCGCGAGAGGGGGGTGTCGACGAATCCCCGGGTTGAAGTACTTCGGGCTAGTCGATCCCTATGACTTATTCACACTTCAGATGTGATCTGTTTGACTGCACAGATGTGTTGCCGTCGTTACACTGCTGGGCGGGGACAATGGAGAGACGATGCGATGAGCATTACCGATACATTTCCAAGGCTATACCCGCGGGTTCTTGCCCGGCGCAAGGCAAACAACCCGAGTATCTTCGT
>JBPCXK010000185.1:0-4091 GCA_051008635.1 Gammaproteobacteria bacterium | reverse complement strand
TTCCACAACGCATTTTCTTCTTCTCGGAAATACGACCTGTATTCCTCGTTTCAGAAAATGCGTTGTGAAATCAAATCTCTGCGCGATCATCTCGCCCCGTGGTGAGAAATGCGGGCTAGTAGTCTGTCGGACTTAGCGATTGCACAGAGGTTATACTATTGATAGTACAAGACATAGCACGAAAGGAACCGAGATGGCAGTGGAGTTTGTCCCGATAGATCGAGATACGCCGTACCTTTTGGCCGAGCCTTGATAAAAATCAGGTGATAAACTTAGTGCTGCTGGGCGCCAGGAGCGATCTTTGGGTGTGGACGTTCCGATCAGCGGCGTCGCGTAGGGGTTCGCACAAGAACAAGTTTGCATTTGTCGGCGGGTCGCTCCTGCGCATCCTGCGCCCGCGACACTGGCACATCCATGTGCGGCGCAGGCGTGCGTGCCGCAAGGCGTGAGGAGGGGGAATAGCCTCGCTAGAGACCAGTGTTGAGTCGCGCGGAGCGCGACAACCGATTCATGCGGAGCGCAACTCTGGTTTCTGGCCACCCATGTGTGGTCTTTGGACAGGCGGCGGGAAATATGGAGTTTATTCGTGCGCGAGCCCTCAATTCCTCTCCGCCCCAGCTTTCAGACATTCGCAACGGCAACAAGTCATCGGGGCATGTTGCGCGGCAGGCCAGCCATTGACGGAGTGACAAGATGCTAGATTTTAATCGCGACATTGATATCGATCCGACGGAAACGCAGGAGTGGCTCGATGCGCTGGAGTCGCTGATCGACAAAGAGGGATTGGAACGCGCGCACTTCATACTCGAATCACTCATCGACAAGGCACGTCGTTCCGGGACGTACATCCCCTTTACGCCAAACACGGCGTACCTCAACACGATTCCCGCCGCGCTCGAGGAGCGCAGCCCGGGCGATCCAGCGATCGAGTGGCGTATCCGTTCGTTGATCCGCTGGAACGCGCTGGCGATGGTAGTGCGCGCCAATAAAACGAGTTCCGAGATCGGTGGTCACGTCGCGAGCTTCGCGTCTTCGGCCACCCTGTACGATGTCGGCTTCAATCACTTCTGGCGCGCGCCGACGGAAGATCACGGCGGTGACCTCGTGTTCATTCAGGGGCACTCCGCGCCCGGCATCTACGCGCGCGCGTTTCTCGAAGGCAGGCTGAGCGAGGAACAATTGCACGGCTTTCGCCAAGAGGTCGACGGCGCAGGCCTGTCGTCCTATCCGCATCCCTGGCTGATGCCGGAGTTCTGGCAATTCCCAACGGTGTCGATGGGTCTCGGGCCGATCATGGCAATCTATCAGGCCCGGTTCATGAAGTACCTGCACAACCGGGAGATGCTCGATGCCCAGGATCGCAAGGTGTGGGCATTCATGGGTGACGGCGAGATGGACGAGCCGGAATCACTGGGCGCAATTTCGCTCGCCGGGCGCGAGACACTCGACAACCTCATCTTTGTGGTGAACTGCAATCTGCAACGCCTCGACGGCCCGGTGCGCGGCAACGGCAAGATCATTCAGGAGCTGGAAGGGGAGTTTCGCGGTGCGGGCTGGAATGTGATCAAGCTCGTATGGGGCTCCTATTGGGATCCGCTGATCATGCGCGACACCAGAGGCCTGTTGCTCAAGCGCATGGAAGAATGCGTCGACGGTGAGTACCAGGCCTTCAAGGCCAAGGACGGCGCGTACGTGCGGGAGCATTTTTTCGGCAAGTACCCTGAGCTCAAGGCCATGGTTGCAAACATGACCGATGAAGACATCTGGCGCCTGAACCGCGGCGGGCACGATCCACACAAGGTCTACGCCGCCTACGCAGCCGCAGTGAAGCACACGGGACAGCCCACGGTCATTCTCGCCAAGACGGTAAAGGGCTACGGCATGGGTGTGGCCGGCGAAGGTCAGAACATCACGCATCAGCAAAAGAAGATGGATGGGGAATCGCTCAAGGCGTTCCGCGACCGGTTCAACATTCCCATCGCGGACGACAGGGTCGGGGAGGCGCCTTTTTACAAGCCGCCCGACGACAGCGAGGAGATTCGGTACCTGCGCGAGCGGCGCAAGGCTTTGGGTGGTTTTTTGCCTGCGCGGCGCAGCAGCTCCGCACCGTTGAAAATTCCCGCTTTGAACGCGTTCGACAATCAGCTTCAGGATTCGGGCGATCGCGAGTTTTCCACGACCATGGCCTTCGTACGGATACTTACTACGCTCACGCGCGACAAAAACATCGGCAAACGCATCGTGCCCATCGTGCCGGACGAGTCACGCACCTTCGGTATGGAAGGCATGTTCCGGCAAATGGGTATCTACTCGCCCAAGGGACAGCTTTACGAGCCGGAAGATTCGGACCATTTGATGTACTACCGCGAAGACAAAAAAGGTCAGGTCCTGCAAGAAGGCATCACCGAGGCCGGCGCCATGAGTTCGTGGATGGCAGCGGCCACCGCGTACAGCAATCACGACATCAGTGTGGTGCCGTTCTTTATTTACTACTCGATGTTCGGTTTTCAGCGTATCGGCGATCTGGCCTGGGCCGCCGGGGACATGCGCGCGCGGGGGTTTCTCATCGGCGGGACGGCCGGGCGTACGACACTCGCGGGTGAAGGCTTGCAACATCAGGACGGGCAAAGTCACGTGCTTGCCTCCACGATTCCCAACTGCGTGGCTTACGATCCGACGTTCGCCTACGAGCTCGCGGTAATAGTTCATGATGGCCTTAGGCGCATGTTCGTGGAGCAGGAGAGCGTTTATTTCTACATCACCGTAATGAACGAGAACTACGCGCATCCGAAAATGCCAAACGGCGCCGAGGCCGGCATCCTCAAAGGCATGTATCCGTTCCGCAAAGCCCTGGCCAGCAAGAAACCGCGCGTCCAATTGCTGGGCTCGGGCACGATCCTGCGCGAGGCGATCGCCGCCGCGGACCTGCTCGAGGATGATTTCGACGTTGATGCCGACATCTGGAGTGTCACGAGTTTTAATGAGCTGCGCCGAGACGGAATGGAGACTCAACGTTATAATCGCTTGCATCCCGGCAAGAAACCGCGCGTAAGCCATGTCGAGGACTGTCTGCAAAAACATGCAGGCCCGGTCATCGCGGCCACCGACTACATGAGCGTATTCGCAGATCAGATTCGTGCGTTCATTCCGCGCGATCGTTCCTATCACGTGCTGGGCACGGACGGTTTCGGCCGCAGCGAGACGCGCAGTCAGTTGCGCAAGTTTTTCGAGGTGAATCGTCACTACATCGCGGTGACCGCATTGAATGCGTTGGCCCAGGACGCCGCCATACCAACATCGACAGTTACCACCGCAATGAAGAAGTACGACATCGACCCCGACAAACCCGATCCGGTGAAGGTATAGCCCGCATGTTGCACCAGGCGCTTCGTAGCGATGTTTTGAGGAGTTGGCTCAGTCAGTTGAGGAGTAGAGGTGAGTAACGAAATTTCCACAAGCCCGCTATCCGGTTTTTGGCTGGTTCTGAACGCCCAGCTTGAACGCTACTGCGCAAACCATAGTCTGGCTATGCTTTGCGGACTATCGCCCAATCTGGACGTCCAGCCCTCACCCAAAAATCCGGATCCTGGTACAACATGCGAGCTAGACAATGGGTAGCGCGCAAGACATCAAGGTGCCGGACATCGGTGACTTCGAGGAAGTCGAAGTCATCGAGGTGCTGGTTGCGCCCGGCGATGCGGTGATTGCCGAGGATCCGTTGATTACGCTCGAGAGCGACAAGGCGGCAATCGATGTGCCGTCGCCGGAGACCGGCAAGGTCGAGACCATCAAGGTCAAGGTTGGCGACAAGGTCTCGGAGGGCTCGGTGATATTGACACTGTCTCCGGCGCAGGCGGGGGCGGCCCCGGTAGAGCCTTCATCGCTTGCCGGCCCCGAGCCCGCGACTGAATCAGCGCCGCCCGTTGCGGCGAACGACCCGCCGTTGATGCACGAAGAGGTAACTACCGCGCCCAAAGCCGTACCGGCTCCGCCATCGACTCTGCCACCACCCGTACAGCGCGCCGGCGATGCGCTGCCGCACGCGAGTCCGTCCGTGCGGCGTTTCGCGCGCGAGCTTGGTGTCGATCTCA
>JBPCXK010000184.1:0-2796 GCA_051008635.1 Gammaproteobacteria bacterium | reverse complement strand
CGGTGGTCAACACTGTGATCGCGGCGCCGGAGGTCAAAGCGGCGTTTGACAATTTACCGGCACCGCCGATCATTTCGGTCGATGCGTTCAATACGCTCAAAGCCGGCACGGATGCTGGTCGTTACGCCATGCCGGTGGCCAAGGTGGAGCGTTATCAGCTGGACATAGTGCCGGTGCCGCAGACCTTCGATAACCGCGCTGGCGGGGCAGGCGCGAATATCCAGATTACGGCCGGTGCGATGGTTCTCACGCCGTTGGTCGACATGACGTTATCGAGCTATACACAGATCATCCGCCGCTTTCCAGCACCGACTGCTGTTACTGTCGACGTTCGCCAAGGCGCAGGCTTTGGCGGTGCTATCGTTGAAACGTCGAACACACTGAATATCGCAGACACTAACTTTAACCAACGAACGTTCACGTTTCCAGGTAACGCGGTCTTGGCCGCTGGTCAACCCTACACACTGCACACGCACGAAAACTCGTCGCTGCCGTTCGTATTCACGCAACAAGCAAACACTGGTGTGCCGGGTTTGAGCGCGGTCGGTGCGCCGGGAATCTTCGGGCGCATAGTCGGGGCCAGTGTGGCGTCTGCGCAACAATTTACAGTGTCGACATATACCGATGGCACGAACCGGCTGGCGCTCGCGGTCGATGAGACCGATCACACCGCAATTCAAGACGTGACGGCCGGTATTCCCGCAGGTTGGACGGTGGCGCCTACATCGAATGCGGTGCTCGACGAGGTGGTGGTGGGTGATCCCGGCGCACCGGCGTTTGAGAATGGCTGGTCCAACTTGTCCGGCGCCTTCACCAGTGCTCGATTTCGCAAGTACCCCGATGGGTTCACGATTATTGCTGGCTTGGTCACGGGTGGCCCGGTCAGTCAAACGCTACCTATATTCACGCTGCCTGAAGGGTATCGACCCTTAGGGCGCGTCGTGGTGCCGAGTGTTGCCCAAAATGCGTTCGCTGAGTTGCGCATTCAGGAAGACGGAAAGGTTATTCCTTATGGCGGAACGGCAGGTTGGCGGTCGATTGAGTGCATGTTCTTAGGCGGCGCGTGATGACCTACACGCCACGCACTAAGTTTGCCGGTATCGCGGGCTCGGTCGATGCGCACTATAGCGAGGCGTTTACCAACGTGACGAGCCTGACCTTGGCGCACAATTTGGGTAAAGAGCCAAATATTACGGTGGTCGATGACAACGGCAATGAGGTGGAGGTGGATGTCGATCACGACGCCGCGTTCATGACGGCCACGTTGACTTGGATCGGTGCCATGAGTGGCGTCGCGTCCGCGAACTGAGGATGAATTGATGACGACTTTGCGTACGCATTTGAAGTTCAACGGCAACCAGGCGTTGAACATGATATTGGAGCAGCTCGCGGCCGATCCGATTTATGTGGCGACCGATGAGGGTCGATTGATTTACAACACCACGACCCGGCTGGTGCGTTATGCGGACAACGTGCAGTGGCGTGGCTTTTTGATTTCGGGTCTGGTCACGCTGGCGGATTTCGCGGCCAACGTGGCGGATACCGATGGGACGTTGGCGGCCGATCTGGATACGCGCGTGGCGACGCAGCGCGCGGTCAAGACGTACATCGACAACAGTTTGGGGCTGTCTGATTTCTGGTTGGATCAGGGCGATATCGATGCGTCGACCAATCCGAATTTCCCGGCTGCGCAAAAGGGTCATCTGTACCACATCACGGTGGCCGGCAATATCGGCGGCGCCGCGGGCCAGCCGGTGCAGCCGGGCGACATCATTATCTCACGCATCGATGCGAACCCGGCCGGTGACAATGCCACGGTAGGCGTGAACTGGATGGTGCGCACGGCGCCCATTGTTGCGCCGGTGGCGACCGATGCGGTGCAGGGGATCGTGGAGCTGGCGACGGTGCTCGAGGCGAGCACAGGCACGGACACGACGCGCGCGGTGACGCCGGCGGGACTGGCGGCCAGTATTGCGGCGAATGTGCCGGCTTTGGTGGCGCCCAATGTGCCGGTGGCGACGGCCGTGATCCAGGGCAAGGTCGAGCTGGCGACGGTGCTCGAGGCGACGACCGGTACGGATACCACGCGCGCCGTCACGCCGGCCGGTTTGGCCGCGGCATTGGCCGGTGTGGGCGGCGCGTTCGTGCAGGCGATTGCGGCCTCGGCGGGGGCCACCATCACCGCTGCGGTGCATGGTTTGGGTACGCTGGTGAAGGTGGTTCAGGTGTACGAGGGTACGCGTCAGGTGGGGGTGGACATCGATGTGAATGCGGCGGGTGATGTGACGTGGGCGACGACCACGCCGATCACCGGCAGCATCATTATTACGGGTTAATCACCGATGACCGCGACGTTTCGCGCACCGCTGACGGTTGACATTCTGGGCGCCGCGCCCGCGGCACCGGTAGCGACCAAGGTCAAGCTGTACATGAAAGCCGATGGTCTCTATGCGCTCGATAGTGCGGCGACGGAGGTGAAGATCGGGCCGAGCGCGGGGGCAGCGGATGCGTCGCGCATTTTCGATCTGGACAACAACACGTTTATCGAGACGGATACGGTGGGTGATGGATCGGCCGATAGCATTGAGATGCACGTGGCCGGTACGCGAGTGGCGCATCTGCGTACAGCGGGCATTGATTTCACCGGTATTAGTGCAGTTTTGGGGACGTATATCGATTTGCGGGCTGGTGCGTCCGCCCGAATAGGTGCCGGTGCTTATGCGCGTCTGATTGGCGGCTTTAACAGTGCAGGTCCTGGTGGCATTGCGAGCGTCACGGCGGGGGTATCGTCCGCGG
>JBPCXK010000183.1:0-4185 GCA_051008635.1 Gammaproteobacteria bacterium | reverse complement strand
CTCCACCTCTGCCTTCTCGGTCCATTGCCGCATTTGAATATCGTACTCCCAGAACTCCCGATTATTACTGCCACCACGCCGGTAATATATTCTGCCGTTATCAGCGTCGATCGCATGGTGATCGTAGGCGTGTCTAACGCCTCCGAAAAACGGCGGATCCGGGTTTACCTGCCACGCGTTGTCCGCGGCCCTGTATTCAATAAACTTGTTGTCTTCATCATTGCCGTTTGGATCTGATGTGCCGATAAAATACGCGCTCCTGGTTGCCCCGCTCCATATCATTTCATCCGAGAACTCCAAAATACTCTCGCTTGCCGAAACCACGTCTGCGTTAATAGTTGGCAGCTCAACCCAGGTCCCTGCGCTCATCGCGGTAGCAACGTCTCCGATTACAGTCCCATCCACCGCCAGGGAAGGCCTGGTTACAGCAACCCATAACACGTACATCAATAGGCAAACCATGCGATGGCGTGGTTGAGTTCTTCGTGCTTTCAACTTCATAGGTATCGTTACTCAATCAACACGCAGCCCTGTTGGACTGTCTGGTCGAGCCGTATCACCCGTGGTAGAGCGCGTTACCAGAGGCACACGAACATGTGAAATCGCCACATCGTCAATCCACATATAAGCCTCAGGATGTATCTGCGCAGGGTCTTTGTTGGTGGAGAACAATGTAAAGGTCAGCTTTCCGTACCCGTTCGTGACATCGTCCCAGACGGCCTGCTCGGTATAGGGCTCATCCTGCTCCAACCCGCTCATGTCCGAATCCGTCACGCGTATGATAGGTTGTTGCTCGTCATCCACATACAGCTCTACCAGTCCGTTGTCCTTTTCCGCGTTGTCGGCGACGACTACATGTATCTGATAGGTCCGCCAGACATTGGCCTTGAATCGCCGGCAGGGCGGTTCTGGGTAGCTTGACGCCTCATCGGGATTCCGCAAGCCACAGCCAGCGGCATCCTGGATTCCGTAGTCTTCTGTACCGCTATCGCTGTACATCTGGGGCACGCGACGTTCGAAACCATCATTGATGGTTTCTTCCAGACTTTCGCTGGATCGGTACCCGTGCACTATGATGCGCTTGATACCGCCAAAACTGCCACTGGACGCCTCGATAGATGTGGTAATCAGTTCCGGGCTCTGGCGCATGCTGAATCTAACCCAGAACTCGCCACCCTTACCAAACCTGGCGAACGTCGAATCGGGCGGTTCTCCCAGGCGTTTGAAAACAGGATTGAAATCGCCGCTCGTTTCCGGGCCACTCTGAGACGGCATTGTGAACTTGAGACTGTAGTTGCCACTGCTGGCAAAAGTCCCGTCTCTGGCCGGATAAATGCAGGCGCCCGCTTCATTGTCCGTATTAGCTATGAGGTCCCCTTTGCTGCCCTGTCTATCCAAACCGAATCCGTTTCTCCCGTTTGGGTGATTTTGCAGAAACGTGTCGTTGTCGCACGAGGTGTCCGTTGGCCAGACGTAGTACAGGTCATCCTCGTTCTCAAAATCCCAGCAGTTAATTGTCGTCGCCAAGGCACACACCTGGTCGAACGTCAGCGCAAACGCCGCAGGGCTCATGAACACGGTCGAGGTCAGGCAAATTGCAGCAAGGCCCCGCCTTAGGCTGAGGTGCGGCATTAGTACGAACATACGGCAGCCGTGTTCATTGAACAGCCTTGCTGACTTCATTCGAAAAAGCGCTTTCATTACCGGAGGTATCGAATGCAGTGGCCGCAAAGAAGTAAGTGGCGGGTGGCAAGTCATCGATGACGACGCTGCTGACGCCGATGGTATCGACAATCTCCACCTTGGTATAGGATTTCGATCGAGTACCGTAGTAAATTCGATATCCCGCCAGATCGACCAAGCCCGTCCCGTCTGCATTAGTCATCGGTGGCGTCCAACTCAAAGTCGCTGTACCCGGGCCTCCCGACGAACCCCCGCTGGATCCACCACTGGAGCTGCCGGTGTTGGCCGCCCCGCCGCCGCTACTGCAGCCAACTCCCGTTACGACATATAGCGCCAGCAACGCCGCTGTAACAAGATCACGCGCACTTTTTCTCAACATCTCGTTCAGACCTCATGTGGACTGCAGGCCGCAAAGCGCCGGGACCGTGCGGTCCCGCGATACAGACACTTTGGATAGCAGAAAAAGGTTGGAATCCCTTATGGTCCACTCGGGCTGTGTCCGTACTCTTGATCTTTCGCCCAACTCCAAAATCTCACCACCGTCCCTGTGTTTGTTTTGCGCCCGCCGAATCATCGAGTGCAAACAGACCTTACAGACCCGTAATCGGCCTTCCCAGTGGCTTCGGATGAAGCGCTCCGTAAGCTAGATGTGCGGTATTATTCAGCCTACGATCGCACAGACTAGCACAAATTCCGACGGTTTCGGAGAGGCCGATTAAACCAACTTTGAGAGAAGAATCCTCGCGTGCACACAGGCTACCGGAATCTGTTCATCGCCCTGACACTGACACTTATCGCCGCCCTCCCACGCTTTTACGAGTTGGGATCCCTGAGTTTCTATGGAGACGAGGAAACCACGGCGTTCCCGGCGCGCTCACTCGCTGAAGACCAGGGACCCAGGATGCCAAGCGGGATGCCCTACCACCGGGCGTTGCCGCACACGTGGCTGAATGCACTGTGCGCCAGATTCTTTGGCATCGATAGCGCCTTTTCGTACCGCGTGTCAGCTGCTGTCCTGGGTACTCTGACGGTCCCTCTATTGTTTCTACTGGCAGGTGCATTTTTTGGGTGGCAAATTGCGCTGATAGCGGCTTTGCTGCTTGCTGTGTCGGAATGGCACATTATTACATCGCGAGAGGCGCGTATGTACGCGCCGTTTCTGTTTCTGTACGTTGCGACTGGATTCGCACTATGGCGGTGGGCGGTTACCGCTTACTGGCCTTACCTGGTTGCGGCCACTGTGCTTTTTTGTCTCACTGTCGCAACTCACACCTTGGGCATTTTTGTCGTGCTGTTCGCCCTTACTCCGATAGCTATTGCTGGTTGGGCTCAGGTACGGGCTTGGCGGCTGATTGCCTTCGCTCTATCGGCCGGAGCCGCCGCGCATCTATACAGTCAGCGCTTCGTGCTAGGAGAGTATGATCGCTGGAGGGCAGCAGCAAGTGGCGTCATCCAGACGGAAAACGGGAGTGGGAGCGACGCTGTTGCGAGTTTACCGACCCTGCTGCTCAGTGATGCCTCGCCGGCATTACTGATTGGCGCGTCAATCGGCGCGGCTTTGGGGGCCTGGGCAGGCTGGCTTAACCGTTCTACCAACGGCGAACCTGATACATTGCTGCGTGTCGCCGGGCAACTGACCCTGGCCGTGTGTGGTACCGCGCTGCTTTGTACCGGTCGGTGGTATGGCGCTGCCTTGGTTTTGCTCTTGTGGCTTCTAATGCTGCCTCTGGGTGGTCAAACGGCAATTGCCAGAAGTCGCGGCACAACCATTGCTGCTCTCGCCATTGCCGCGGTCTGGACTATGGTTTCTATTGGGCAGCTCGGCTTGAGCGCAGCGATTAAGGTGCTGTTTGGATTCCCTTACCCCTATCTCGCCTTCCTTGCCTCGATGTTTCCCGCCATCATGGCTTTGTTTGCAGCGGCAACATTGTGGCTGGCGCTGCGCCGCCCAGCGAGCCTGGAGTCTCCACTGCGAGCCTGCGTCTTCACAGTGATCCTGCCGATTGTCGCTGTAGGAGTCGTGTCCAAATGGGGTGGTGTGCGTTACGTCATCCAGATATACCCGTTTCTACTGCTCGTGTCCGCGTTTGCGTTGCTGGGTATTGTGCGGGCAGTGGGCCAAAGAACCAGGTTATGGCAAGAGCGCACAAGCGTCGCAGCCGCCGCCGCGATAGCTGTATCCGGCGTTCTCGGCGGTCATGGAATCCCGCAAGCCGTTGCGGCTGCCACGCTGACACACGGTGACAAAGTCAGTCAACTTAGCTTTGGCTACCCGTTCTACCCCGATCACCAGGGCCCAGGAGAATTCGTGCGCCAGCGCCTGGTCGATGGTGACATTGTTGTCGCCGAGGACGCTTTGCAACAACGTTGGTATGTAGGGAAAGTAGACTATTGGCTGCGGGACCCGGTGAACAGTCGACAGTTTCTGTACCGCTCTCCCGCAGGGTATCTGCGAGACATCTATGTCAGCAGCACGGCGCTTACGCCCGAGCTCATGGATCA
>JBPCXK010000182.1:0-5738 GCA_051008635.1 Gammaproteobacteria bacterium | reverse complement strand
CCACGAAGATAGCGGCGAAGTCGGCGCCGATGATCAAGCTCGCGAAAGAAGCATTGACCGGGGTCGAGGACGGTGATCTTGAAAGTAAGTATCGCTGGGAGCAGGGCTTCACTTTTGAAGCGTACTCATTTGCGGATTCCCAGGAAGCGCGTGATGCGTTTGTCGAAAAGCGTGACGCGGACTTCGACGAATAGTACCGGATAAGGCCCATGGACCTGGTTTTTACAGACAGACAAAAGGCGTTTCGGCAGGAAGTTCGCGACTGGCTTGCCGAACACTTGCCCATGGAACCACTGCCGTCGCTCGATACGGCGGAAGGCTTCGAGCTGCATCGCGACTGGGAACGCACATTGAAGTCCGGCGATTGGGGTATGGTGACCTGGCCCGTTGAGTACGGCGGGCGCGGTTGCGACCTGATCGAATGGCTGATTTTCGAGGAAGAGTACTATCGTGCCGGCGCGCCGCTAAGGGTTAGTCAGAACGGCATCTTTTTGCTCGGCCCAACGCTAATGGAATTTGGCAGCAATGAACAAAAAGCCCGTTTCCTGCCGCCGATGGCGGAGGGCAGGGAGATCTGGGCACAGGCCTGGTCTGAGCCCAATGCCGGCAGTGACATGGCCGCAATAAGAGCTAAAGCGACGCGCGTTACCGAGCACGGCGAAGATTATTACCTGCTCGAGGGACAAAAAATCTGGTCGTCGCGTGCTGTCTTTGCCGACTGGGGCTTCGGTATCTTTCGCACGGACCCGGAATCGAAGCGACACAAAGGCTTGTCGTTCGTGTTGTTTCCTCTCGACATCGACGGTGTCACGGTACGGCCGATTCGACAACTCGATGGTGACGTGGGCTTCGCCGAAATCTTTTTCGATAACGCGAAGGTGCCTGTCGCGAACCGACTTGGTGAAGAGGGACAAGGCTGGCACATCGCGATGGCGACCGCAGGCTTCGAGCGCGGCCTGATGCTACGTAGCCCGGCGCGGTTTCAAAAAACGGCTGAGCGCTTGGTCTCCTTATATAAGGAGTACGCGGACGGCTTGTCGCCCGCAGTACGTGAGCGGGTACTGGAGGCCTATCTCGATGCCGAGGCGTATTGCCTGAATACCTATTACACGGCGTCGCGCCTGATGGCAGGCGGCAAGATTGGTTCGGAAGCAAGCTGCAACAAGATTTTTTGGTCCGAGCTCGATCGCGACATGCATCGCACAGCGATGTCTATCATGGGTGCCCGTGCTGAACTCACGGAGCATGCCGCGGGTGCAGTAGATTCCGGTCGGTGGCTCGATGGTTACATGTTCTCGCTCGCCGGGCCGATTTACGCGGGCACCAATGAAATACAGCGCAACATTATTGCTGAGCGCTGCCTGGGTTTACCGCGGGCCTGAGCGTGAATTTTAACTTCTCACAGGATGAGCTCGATTTACGCGATGGCGCGCGTGAGTACCTGCGAGGCAGGTGCACGCGCGAGGTGCTACGCAAACTTGTCGAGCGGGAATCCGCGGATCTCGGTAGCTGGCCGGAACTTGTCGAGATGGGTCTGGTTGCATTTCTCGTGCCCGAAGATTGTGGTGGCCTTGGCCTGTCTGACACGGGCTTTGCTCTGCTCGCCGAGGAAGCGGGCTATGTCGCATTGCCTGAGCCCCTGATCGACGTTGCCGGCGTCGCGGCACCGGCACTTGCTGCGCTCGGCAATGAGGCGGTGGCGCAAGTCACAGCCGGCGAAACGCGGGTGTTGACGGCACACGGGCTCAATCCTTACGTGAATCAACTGAGGCCTACGGACAGCGTTCTGCAGTTTGCTGACGGTAGCGTCAACCTGATCGACACCGCCGACATCGAGAGTGAAGCCATCGACAGCATCGATCCGCTACGTTATTTGTCGAAAATCAACACTGCGAATTCGACAACGTTGCCAACTGGTGATGATGCCTCGCAGCTTGCTAGTCAGGCAGCACTCAGAGGTGCGGTGTTCACCGCAGCCGAATTACTCGGCCTGACCGCCGCGATGATCGACATGTCGACCGAGTACGTCAAAGAGCGCAAGCAATTTGGCGTAGCGATCGGTACATTCCAGGCGGTAAAGCATCACTTATCGACGGCGTTCACCAAGCTCGAATTTGCGCGACCGGTCGTGTATCGCGCCGCGGCGTCATTGCGATCGGGTAACAATCGTGCCGCCCTGGACGCCGCGCATGCGAAAATTGCGGCAACGGATGCAGCCATCAACGCCGCGGAAGCGTCAATCCAGGTGCATGGCGGCATCGGCTATACGTTTGAGGCCGACTTGCACCTGTGGATGAAGCGTGTCTGGGCACTTGCGGGGCTGTGGGGCGACCGTAATCATCATATGAATGTTGTTGACCGAGCCGTGTTTGACAGTCATGTGCAGCTGGGACCTGCTGCGACGTTTTAACTCAACGATTTGGCAAGCGAGAAGCAAATGAATCAGGCATATATTATTGATGCAGTTCGAAGTCCGACCGGCAAGCGCAAGGGCGGCTTGAGCCATGTGCATGGCGCGGACCTTGGCGCGCACGTCATTCGCGCTATCGTCGAACGCAACGGTATTCCCGACGAAGACTACGAGGACGTGATCTTCGGTTGCGTCGATACGGTTGGCCCGCTGGCCGGTAATATTGCGCGCACATGCTGGCTGGCGGCCGGCCTGTCACAGTCGGTGCCCGGCGTTACGATCGATCGTCAGTGCGGTTCCTCACAACAAGCGGTGCACTTCGCGGCGCAAGCCATCATGTCGGGCACGATGGATGTCGTGCTTGCCGGCGGTGTTCAGACGATGACACAGATTCCGATATCCTCGGCGATGACGTTGGCGACCCCTCTCGGTTTTACCGACCCATTTTCCGGCTCCGCGGGCTGGGTGGATCGCTACGGTCCGATACCGCCGACGCAGTTTAACGGTGCTCAAATGATCGCCGACCAATGGGGCTTCTCTCGCAGAGACCTGGAAGAGTACGCGTTCGAATCGCATCGGCGTGCGTTACAAGCAATGTCCGAGGGCCGCTTTGACAAGGAGATCGTGCCGATCGCCGGCGTGAAAATGGATGAGACGGCGCGCGATACTTCATTGGAGAAAATGGCCGAACTCGACATCATATTCGGCTGCGACAAAATAACGGCAGCGGTATCGAGCCAAACCTGCGATGGTTCGAGCGCGGTCTTGTTGGTGTCGGAAGACGCGCTAAAGCGCTACGATCTGACACCGCGTGCCCGAATTCATCACATGAGTGTGCGCGGCGAAGATCCAATACGGATGTTGAGCGCGCCCATTCCTGCGACCGACTACGCGATGAAAAAATCCGGCATGTCACTCGACGACATAGATCTGGTCGAGATCAACGAAGCGTTTGCGCCGGTGCCGATGGCCTGGCTGAAAGAGACCGGTTTCCCGCACGAGAAGACGAATGTCAGCGGTGGCGCAATTGCACTCGGCCATCCGCTGGGCGCAACGGGGACAAAACTCATGACGACGCTACTGCACGAGCTCGAGCGCCGTGGTGCCCGCTTCGGCTTGCAGACGATGTGTGAAGGTGGTGGGCAGGCTAATGTCACGATCATCGAACGCTTGTAATAAAGGAGACTAAGCATCATGGCTAAGCTATGCGATGGGCGCGTCGCCGTCATCACCGGCGCCGGCGGCGGCCTGGGCCGCGCGCATGCCCTTGCGTTTGCTGCCGAAGGTGCAAGCGTCGTCATCAATGATATCAATCTCGAGGCGGCGCAGAATGTCGTCACCGAGATCGAAGCGGGTGGTGGCAAAGCGCTCGCGAATAATTCCGATATAACGGACTACGAATCGTCGGCTCAGGCGGTCGCTGATGCAGTTGAGGCGTTCGGGGACCTGCACATTGTCCTCAACAATGCCGGCATTAACCGGGATCGCATGTTCGCGTCGATGACCGAGGACGACTGGGATGCGATTATGGCAGTGCACCTCAAAGGGCATTTCTGCGTCAGTTCGCACGCCGTCCAGCACTGGCGCGCACAGAGCAAGGCGGGCCAAAACGTTCGTGCGCGAATCATCAACACGACATCCGGTGCCGGGCTGCAGGGGTCGATCGGCCAGTCGAACTATGCGGCCGCGAAAGCCGGCATCTGTGCACTAACGTTGAACCAGGCCGCGGAACTCGGTCGTTACGGCATTACCGCAAATGCGATCGCCCCGGCGGCACGCACCAGCATGACAACCGCCGTCGAAGCAATGGCGACGCGTATGGCCAAGCCTGACGACGGAAGCTTCGACTACTGGTCAGCGGGCAATGTATCGCCACTGCTCGTGTGGCTGGGCTCAACCGAATCATCGTCGGTGACCGGCCGCGTCTTCGAAGCCGAAGGCGGAAAAATTTCGATTGCCGACGGCTGGCGCTCGACCGAAGGTATCGACAAAGGCGCGCGTTGGGAGTCAGCCGAGATCGGCGGGGCAATCGAAGAATTACTGGCCAAAGAAGTACCGGCGCAAAAGGTTTACGGCACCTGAGTCGCGATGGAATTCTCGTTCACCGAAGAGCAACAAATGATCCGCGATACCGCGGCGTCGTTTTTGTCGGAGGTTTCCGACAGTGATGCGATTCGGCGCGCAATGGCAACCGAGCGTGGTTTCGAAGGTCAGCTTTGGTCACGTATTACCGAAGAGATGTACTGGCACGCCGTTCACATACCCGAGGATGCCGGCGGTCTTGGCCTGGGCTACGTCGAACTCGCCGCAATGCTCGAAGAAATGGGTAAACACCTGTTGTGTGCACCGTTTTATTCAACGGTCTGTCTCGGCGTCAATGCGCTGCTCGTAGCAGGCACCGAAACGCAAAAGCAGACACACCTGGGTCAGATCGCAGGCGCGGGGCGCACGGCAACGCTGGCCTGGTCGGGCGCCGGCGGTCGCTGGGACGCAAGTGCGATCGCGGCAACCTGCACACTGAACGACGATGGGGCCGTATTGAATGGCCGACTGCGTTTCGTGCCTGACGGGCACACGGCCGACTTGCTCGTAATTGCTGCCAGGCAGCAAGGTACCAGCGGCGAATCAGGCGTTACGCTGTTGCTTGTCGACGCCATTGCGCAGGGTGTGGCGCGCAACTGGCTGCCGACCATGGACCAAACGCGCAAACAGGCCGAGATTGTTCTGTCCGACGTCCGGGTAGCCTCCGCCAATGTCATGCGTGACCCGGGTAACGCCTGGCCCTTAATGAGCCAGGTGCTTGATCTTGCGCGCATTGCGATTGCGGCCGAGCAAGTCGGCGGCGCCGATCGTGTACTCGAGCTGACCGTCGATTACATCAGCGAGCGCAAGCAGTTCGGTCGGGCAGTCGGCGGCTTCCAGGCGATGAAACACAAAGCAGCTGACATGATGCTGAAAGCCGAGGCGGCGCGTTCGGCGGTTTACTATTCAGCGTGTATTGCCGATGAGTTTCTGGCTGGAAGGGCGACGGCCGAAGAACTCAGCGAGGCGGCGAGCGTTGCTAAAGCCTATTGTTCCGACGCTTACTTTTTCAATGCCGGCTGTGCAATCCAAATGCACGGCGGCGTCGGCTTCACGTGGGAACACGACATGCACCTGTTCTTCAAACGGGCGAAGTCGACCCAGTTGTTTCTCGGTGACGCGGCATTTCATCGTGAGCGCTTGAGCCGACAATTGCTGGACACGTCGTCATGAAACTGACCTTTAGTTCCGAAGACGAAGCGTTTCGGGAGACGGTCGCCGCATGGCTCGCCGAAAATCTCAAAGG
>JBPCXK010000181.1:0-3547 GCA_051008635.1 Gammaproteobacteria bacterium | reverse complement strand
TCTTAATGAAACGCCGCGCAAGCGCGCAAGCAATCGCTCGTGTAGACATACCATATCGGCAACGGCGCCATGCGCTCGGGCAGCACCCGAAATCCGCGCGCGGGAGCCGGAAATAAAGTAATGGACATAAATATAACAATATGCTTATATCCTCAATAATGCATAAGGTTGGTTTTCCGGAAACATAAAGATGGATCGACTACTGAGCGGCTTGCGTGCAGCGGGCGAGCGTACCCGGCTACGGCTGCTGGTGGTCCTGAGCCGCGCCGAGCTAACCGTCTCGGAGATATCGAGCCTGCTGAGCCAGAGCCAGCCGAGAGTGAGCCGGCACCTGAAGATTCTTTGCGACGCCGGGCTGCTCGAGCGCTCGCAGGAGGGAACCTGGGTGTTCTATCGCGCAACCGATCGCGGCCCGGCGGCAAGACTGGTCCAATCGCTACGTGCCCTGGTTCCGGAGAACGATTCGCAGCTCGTTCGCGACTTCGAGCGGCTCGCGGACATCTATCGCGCCCACGCGGAGGCGGCAGCCGGCTACTTCGGTGAATCCGCCGATCACTGGGACCGCATCCGCTCGCTCTATCTGGCCGACCCGGGCGTTGAGCAGGCGATGCTGGAAGCCGCTGGCGACGAGCCGATTGGGGATTTCCTCGACCTCGGCACCGGCACCGGTCGCATTCTGGAGGTGTTCAGTCAGCGCATACACCGTGGTGTCGGCATCGATTCCAGCCGCGAAATGCTGGCGGTGGCGCGCGTCAACCTGGAAGCCAATGCCCTGCGTCACTGTCAGGTGCGTCTTGGCGATGTGTACAACCTGGCGGTGGAAACCGCCTCAGCCGATTTCGTGTCGATTCATCACGTGCTGCACTTTCTCGACGACCCTGCTGCCGCGATCACTGAGGCGGTGCGCGCGCTGCGGCCCGGCGGCAGGCTGGCGATAGTCGACTTCGCCCGTCACGGCCTCGAGGTGCTGCGCACGGAATTCGCCCATCGCCGCCTCGGCTTTACCGATCACGAGGTTAGAAAGTGGTGCAAGGCCGCTGGTATCGGGCGCGTCAGTATCCAGCATTTGCCAGGTCAACAGATCGGCGCCATCGAGCGTCCGCCTGTGACTATCTGGGTGGGCTCGCCGCGCGAGGGTTTGCCAGACAAGCTGCAAGAGGCGGCCTGACGACAATCAGAAAAAGGGGACTCATCATGGCCAACGTATTGAATCAACTGCTCGAGCAAAAAGAGGTCGTGGTCGCCGACGGCGCTATGGGGACGAATTTGTTCGAGCTCGGTCTGGCGAATGGCGCCTGCGGCGAGCTGTGGAATGTCGCGCAGCCCGAGGACGTCCGATCGGTTCATCAGAGCTTTGTCGATGCCGGCTCCGATATCATTCTGACAAACTCGTTCGGTGCCAACCGGTTTCGCTTCGCCTTACACAAGTTCGAAAGCCGCGTACGGGAGTTGAACATGGCGGGGGCTGCTATCGCACGCGAAGTTGCTGAAAAGGCCGCTCGCCCCATCGTCGTGGCCGGTTCCATGGGGCCGACCGGAGACATGCTGGAACCACTCGGCACGCGCACACCACCGGAAGTCGAGGCGGCCTTCCACGAACAAGCACAAGCGCTCAGGGAAGGCGGCGTCGATATTGCCTGGATAGAGACCATGTTCGCGGATAATGAGCTCGATGCCGCGATCGCCGGCGTTCAGCGCGCCGGTCTGCCATACGTCGCCACAATGACCTTCGACACTGGCGGCCGCACGATGATGGGCGTATGGCCGGCGGATGCCGTGCGGCGCGTGCAATCTTTGGCGCACAAGCCGCTTGCCTTTGGCGCAAACTGCGGCGTTGGTCCGGCGCAGTTGCTCGACTCCGTGCTCGGGCTCAAGAAAAGCGCAGATGAAAACGCGGTCATCGTGGCAAAGGGGAACTGCGGCATCCCGCAGATGGGTAACGACATGAAGATCCGCTATACCGGCACGCCGGAAGTCATGTCGGACTACGTCTGTCTCGCTCGCGATGCGGGCGCGCGCATTATCGGTGGCTGCTGCGGCACCACGGCGTACCACATGCGAGCGATGGTCGAGGCGTTGCGCTCGCGGCCCCGCGAAGCGCCGCCGGATTACGAGAAGATCGAACGTCTGCTCGGTCCGCTGAAGAAAACCGTGGAGCTGAGCAGGGCGGTATAAAGTCGCCGCGATGCGCGCGGGGTTCGAGCCCGCATCCGTCACCGAGTTTGACGCCGCTGGCCTGATCCTTGAGGCTGCAACGAATTTTCTTCTTCTCGGAAATACGACCTGTATTCCGCTTCTTCAGAAAATTCCGTGTAGAGTCAATGCTCTGCGCGATCATCGCGCCAATCGGTAACGGATGCGGGCTAGCCGCATATCCCCCGAATATGCCGCGATCTGGCATGAGCCCGGCGCATGCCGAGCATCCCTCTGGCGGCGGTATGCGCATGATATGATCGCCAGCCCGGTCGAAAGCGCAACAACAACATGGAAGCCACTCAGGCATCGCATGACGATGGCCGCCAGCATATCGCCGATTTCATGCAGGGATTCACAGTCGAGACGACCCCTGGCGCGGCTGCGAAGATTGCGGATTTCAGAGACCATTTGCGCCCCGGCGCGCGCGTCTACATCACTTTTCTGGCCGGGTCGGACTTCGCCGATACCATCACCGTCGCGCAACGGCTCAGGGATGAAGGTTTCGAGCCCATCCCGCACTTCGCCGCGCGTAGTATCGCCAACAAGAACTCTCTTGATGACTACCTGAATCAGTTCGTCAACGAAAGCGGCGTGCAGCAGGCCCTGGTTATCGCGGGCGCGGTGGATAAACCGGTCGGCGAATTTACGGATTCAATGCAATTGCTGGAAACGGGTTTGTTTGACAAGCATGGGATCAGGAAGCTCGGCGTTGCGGGCCATCCTGAGGGCAGCCCGGATATAGCAGATCGGGTGGTGGCGCAGGCCCTTCAATGGAAAAATGAATTTGCAGAACGCACGGACGCGGATGTTCATCTGGTCACGCAGTTCTGTTTCGAGTCGGCGCCCATCATCGAGTGGGACCGACGCATTCAGGCGGAAGGCAACAGGCTGCCGATCCACATTGGCATCCCGGGCCTCGCCACGCTCAAGACACTCCTGAGCCACGCCAAGGCCTGTGGTATAGGGCCGTCCATGCGGTTTCTCTCCCGGCAGGCGCGCAATGTCGCGCGCCTGATGACCGTGGCCACACCGGATGTGCTGGTCGCGGAGCTGGCAGCTTATCGCGCCGCGGATCCCGCCTGCGGCATCGAGTGCGTGCACGTCTACCCGCTTGGCGGGCTCGCAAAGTCTGCGCACTGGAGCTACGCGGTGAGCGACGGCGATTTCCGGCTGGGCAACGACGGCAAGGGATTCAGCGTCGGCATATAGATGTGGGAGCGACCATTAGTACCTTACCAGTGAAATCTTGGACAAAAAGACCAAGAATTTCTCGACCGGCGGTCGCGCCGGGGTGAGGCGGACTTTTCCACGCCTTGTCCACGGCCGCGCGCCTCAAACGCTGGCGAAGCGG
>JBPCXK010000180.1:0-3568 GCA_051008635.1 Gammaproteobacteria bacterium | reverse complement strand
TGGCAGGGATATCCATCGCGCCACGTCCGCGGAGGTGTTCGGCATACCGCTCGACGAGGTCACCGCGGATCAGCGCCGCGCCGCCAAGGCGATCAACTTCGGGCTGATCTATGGCATGTCGGCGTTCGGGCTGGCGCGCCAGCTCGGCATCGAGCGCGGCGCCGCCCAGGAATACGTGAATCTCTATTTCGCGCGGTATCCGGGCGTGAAGGCCTACATGGACGCGACGCGCGAGCAGGCGCGCAGGCAGGGTTATGTCGAGACCCTGTATGGGCGCCGCTTGTATCTGCCCGAGATCAATGCCCGCAACGCGCAGCGACGCCAATACGCCGAGCGCACCGCGATCAACGCGCCCATGCAGGGGTCAGCGGCGGACATCATCAAGCGGGCGATGATCGCGGTGGACCGGTACACCCGCGAGACGGGTATGCCCGCCCGCATGATCATGCAGGTGCATGACGAGCTGGTGTTCGAAGTCGTCGAAGATGTGATCGGGGACGCGGCTGAAGCGATCAGCGAGCTGATGAAATCCGCCGGCGAGTTGTCCATACCGCTGGTCGTTGACGCCGGTGTCGGCTCAAATTGGGAGGAGGCGCATTGATCATTTTTTGATCAATGCGGTCCAACTGTCATCCAATCCTCGCCACTTGTCTAAACTGATTTTGTAAACCAAAAGAGACGGCTTATAACAGTATCAAGTCTGTCGGATTCAGAGGGTGTTAGCGAAGGAAAGCAGCGAGTGTGCCGGTCGATAGGGAATGTCATCCGTTTGTTTGCTAATGGATTAGACCTGGTTCCGGCAGACTTTTTCCTTCACAGGCGACGCCCACCGAACCCCCCGGACTGAGGCAGATGTCTGAAACTTTTGTGGCAGCCTTCTGTCTTAGTCGTTAAGCGCTGAAGCCCGGCGCTTCCCGCTTCCCTCCCTAAGCGGGTAAAACGGCTCGGACTCCCCCAAGCCGAGCCACTTGTGCCCCGGTGATCTCTCCCCATATCACACCGGGGCTTTTTTTGGGCGCTCGATTTTCAGCCACTCATCCAGCACCACCCAGGCTTCGTTCAGCCCATCGCTCTTGAGCGCGGAAAATGTGCTGACTGAAGCCACTGTGCCGGCCTGCCCCAGATCGCTGCGGACGGCGGTCAGGGTCGACTTTCGCGGGCCGCGGCGGAGTTTGTCTGCTTTGGTCAGCAGGATATGAATCCCAAGCTTCGCCTGTTGGCACCAGTTCAGGAGCTGCCAGTCGTAATCCGTGAGGGGACGACGGATGTCCATCATGATAACGATGCCGCGCAGGCTTTGGCGGTGAGCCAGATAGCCTTCCACCAGTATCCGCCAATCACGACGCATTGCTGTGGGCGCCTTCGCGTAACCATAGCCCGGTAAATCGACCAGCCGCCGCTCGCCGTCAATAGTGAAAAAGTTGATCATCTGCGTGCGCCCGGGCGTGCGGCTCGTGCGAGCCAGCGCCTTTTGCTGGCAGATGGTGTTGATCGCGCTGGACTTGCCCGCGTTTGAGCGGCCGGCGAAAGCGACCTCGAAACCCTTGTCGGCCGGAAGCCTGTGGACGTCGCGGACGCTGGTCAGGAATCGCGCTTGCTGGTAGACGGCGTGCAAGAAAAGGCTCGTGGCTGACTCTTGGCGTGGCGGCACAGTTTGCCACATGCGCTGTGGCAAATGGCCGAAACCACATAACGCTCCTCCGCAAACCATAGTTGGGCTATGCTTCGCGGATCCTCATCCAGGCCGAATCGGCCAGCCCTGACCAAAGGCAATATCCGGGTCAGGGTGGGCGCGCCGCGGTCGTGCAAACTGAGTATGGAAATCCTTATCGTCAAACTCGCCAAAGCCCTGGTTCTGCCGCCGGGGATCAACATCGTCATGCTCGTTTTGGGCATCGCGTTGTGGGCAAGGCATCCGGCCATGGCAAAGAGTCTCGTTGTCATCGGCGCGTTAACGCTTTGGCTGCTGTCGACACCTGTTTTCATGAGCTGGCTAACGCGCCCGCTGGAGTCGACTCCCCCGCTTAGCATTTCCGAGACACGAAATCTCGTCCCCGAGGCGATCGTTGTGCTCGGTGGTGGGCGTAGAACAGCGCCGGCTTACGGCGCTCAGACGGTTTCGACACGGGCGTTGGAACGTGTCAGATACGCCGCCAGGCTAAAACGCGCGACTGGTCTGCCGCTCGCCGTCGTTGGCGGAAGTGTCTCCGGCGAGGGCGTACCAGAGGCGGTGCTGATGAAGGAGGTGCTTGAAGACGAATTCAATGTCCAAGTCGATTTCACCGAAGGCACCAGCCGCAACACCGCTCAAAATGCTCTCAACGCCAGTCGTTTGCCCATCGCCAGAAAAATACTTCTCGTTACTGACGCCGCACACATGCCCCGGGCGCGACAGGCGTTTCAATCCACGGGATTCATCGTCACACCGGCGCCGGTGCACTTTCGTACGACCGGGGTGAGCCACCGGCGTGCTTTCGACTGGGTCCCCTCGGTCCGCGCGCTGTCGATCTCGAGAGACACGCTGCACGAGTACCTGGGTCTGATCTGGTACCGCCTGCGATACGGATTCGGCTGACTCGATTGTCGGCCGGGTTCACTGCCCAAATTCGGGCCCACGCCCGTTTTGCGGGCATGCGGTGTTTATGCTATAAGTTCGCCGCCCTATCCCGTCCCGCCGTCCATGGTTTGGCCAAAATGAAAACAAAGCTGCCGGTCGTTGTACTCGTGTTTTCGATGCTGGCGCCGGGTGCGGCTTTCGCCGCCGGCGACGAGGCGGCGGGCAAGACGAAGTCGGCCGTGTGCGCGGCTTGTCATGGGGTCGACGGCAACAGCCCCAACCCCGAATGGCCCTCGCTTGCCGGGCAGAGTGTGAATTACCTCAGCAAGCAACTGCAGGATTTCAAAGCCAAACGTCGCGAGAATGCCCTGATGAGCGGACAGGCCGTGGCCTTGAGCGAGCAGGACATCGCCGACCTGGCCGCCTTTTTTGCGGCGCAAGCGCCCAAGCTCGGTCGGGCGCAGGAGGAAAATCTCGCGCTCGGCGAAGCCATCTACCGTGGCGGCATCAGGGACGCAAACGTGCCGGCATGCATGGGCTGTCATGCGCCGAACGGCGCAGGCAATCCGGCGGCGTCGTTTCCACGTCTGGCCGGACAGCATGCCAAGTATACGGTCTTGCAGCTTCGGGCCTTCAGCGCCGCGCAGCGTAGCAACGACCAGAACGAGATGATGCGCAACATCGCCTCGCGCCTGTCGTCGGCGGACATGAGCGCCGTGGCGCAGTACATCGCGGGGTTGCACTAGCCCGTATATCGGGTCCGGGAGGTTCAGCACAGCGCCGAAATTCCCGCTGATATCGGCTATGCTTTTGTCTACGGCCGCGCCCCGTGCAACCATTGGCGAGGTATGTGGTCCATTTCAGTACCGGTGTCGGCCGCCACCGCCGATGACCGTCCAGCCTCACTCAAGGAGCAACAAACAATGAAGAATTTTGTCGGTCTCGGGGCCCTGTGTCTCTTGCTCAGCAGCGCCGTTGCGACGGCCGCCCCGGACTTTCAGGAAGGCAGGG
>JBPCXK010000179.1:0-9740 GCA_051008635.1 Gammaproteobacteria bacterium | reverse complement strand
TACGAATCAGATCATGGTATGCGGTCACACACGCCTCAGTGCTCGACAGGTGTTCGCGGGGCAGGGCGCTCGAGCGCAGGCTTTCACTGAGCCAGCGGACCAGCTGCCGATCTTCCGCGCTGACCTGCTTGTTGATACGCATGTTCAAATAACGTGCGGCGCGTGTTTGCCGGCTCGCGTTCGGCAGGCCGTAGCTGCGGGAGACCAGGAGCGTTTTGCCGGTCTCGAGTGGAAACGTCTGATAGAAATCGAACATATCCGGTGTTAGCGAAAATACGACGTGTGGAAATATGCCGACGTACCACCACGACCGTTGGTCTTCGTCCGGTAAATGTTCGGCGCGTGGAAGGAGTTTCTGATACCGCGCCACGCTCCAGTGCGGCGAGAGCTCCGTTTTGAGCGTGCTGAACGAGGCGAACACGCCGTTCTCGAGGGCCTCGTCCAGGTAGTCGTACACCAGCGAATTCAAACCGGGGTGGCCTACCGGCACATGATAGCCTTCGTTGTCGATGTCGTGCACAGCTTTCCAGTTCACGGACGCGACATCGCGACTTCGCGCGCTTATCGGCTCGAGCTCTGCGATGCGATAAGGCGCAAGCCGCGATTCCAGCGGACGCAGCATCTCGGCGATGCTCGGGCCTTCGCCGCCGAAACGGATGAACACCAACCCGTTCCAGATTTCGTGTTCGATCTCGACCAGCCGCACGCGAGACTGATCGAGATTCGCAAACGTCTTCGCCGCCGGCACTCCCCTGAGATTTCCCTTTAGATCATATGTCCAGCCATGAAACGGGCAGGCGATGGCACGTGGACAATTGCCGGCGTCATCGCGCACAACCCGCGATCCGCGGTGACGGCAGATGTTGTGGAACGTGCGGACGACGCCATCATCACCGCGCAGCACCAGCACGCGTTCGTCGATGATGTCGAAGGCCAGATAGTCGCCCGGCGAGGGAATTTCGCACGCATGGCACAGAAACAGCCAGTGCTTGCGGAAGATGTGTTCCTTTTCGAGCGCGAGAATTTCGTCGTCGAAATACGTCCACGGCGCGAGCAGCTCACCGGTTCGTGCCGGGAGCGATCTCGCTTTCGATGCGGGTGAGAATTGGCTGTTCATTGCGTTTTCAGGTGGCTGCCTGCTGCTGATCGCGCAGGCGCTGTTGTTCCTGCTTGTACATCAGCACGCCGGCGATGACAACGCCCACCGCCACGACCAGAATGATGATCGTGGCCAGCGCGTTGATGTCCGGCGTTACGCCGAGCCTTACCTTGGAGAAGATCAGCATGGGCAAGGTGTTGGCGCCCGGGCCGGAGGTAAAGCTGGCGATGACCAGATCGTCGAGCGACAGGGTAAAGGACAACAGCCACCCGGACACCAGAGCCGGCGCGATCACGGGCAGCGTGATGTCGACCAACACCCGGAATGGCCGTGCGCCGAGATCCATGGCGGCCTCTTCGAGCGACTCATCCATCCCTGTCAGTCTGGACTGCACGATAACAGCCACGTACGCCATCGAGAAAGTGATGTGCGCGATGGTGATGGTGGTAGCGCCACGCGAGGCCGGCCAGCCGATCGACTCCTGCAGGGTCACGAAAAACAACAGCAGCGACAGACCGGTGATGACCTCCGGCATGACCAATGGTGCGGTGATCATACCGGTAAAGAGCAATCGGCCTTTGAACCGCCCGAGCCTGACCAGCGCAATGCCGGCCAGGGCGCCCAGCACGACGGCAAACGTCGCCGTAACCATCGCGATGCGCAGGCTCAAAAGCGCGGCCGCAATGATCTGATCGTTCTGAAACAGGGCCGGGTACCACTTGGTGGAGAATCCGCCCCACACTGTCGCAAGCCGAGACGCGTTGAAGGAGAAAAAGATCAGCGACAGGATCGGCACATACAGGAACGCGAAACCGAAACACAGCGCAGTGAAGATAAACGTCGAGCGCTGCTTCATCGCGCTTCGGCCTGTCTCATCTGGTAGTGCTGAAAAAACACGATCGGGGCAACCAGTAGCACCAGCAGAACGATGGCAACCGCTGAAGCCACAGGCCAGTCGCGGTTGAGGAAGAATTCATCGAAGAGCACCCGCCCGACCATCAAGGTCTCGGCGCCGCCCATCAGCGCGGGGATGACGTACTCGCCGACCGCGGGAATGAACACGAGCAAAGAGCCCGCGATGATCCCCGGAACGGCCAGCGGCAACGTGACGTCGATGAATGTGCGCGCAGGCCTTGCCCCCAAATCGGCTGCGGCTTCCATCAGACTCGGATCCAGTTTTTCCAGATTTGCATAGAGCGGCAGGATCATGAACGGCAGGTAAGAGTACGTGATGCCAAGCAGGACGGCGAAATCGGTGTGCATCAGCGGCAACGGTTCATCGATAACACCCAGCCACATCAGGGCGTTGTTCAGCACGCCCTGCTTGCTCATGATGCCGATCCATGCATAGACGCGGAGCAGAAAAGACGTCCAGAAAGGCAGAATAACCAGCAGCAGCAGGATGTTCTTGGTAGCTGGACTGGAGCGGGCGATGCCATAGGCCATGGGAAAGCCGACCAACAGACACAGTATGACCGACAGGAAGGCCAGCTTTACCGAGTTCAGATATGCCGTGTAGTAAAGGCTGTCCTCGATGAGATACTGGAAGTTCTCGAACGTGTAGTACAGGCCCGGCAGCGCACTATCGCCCCACTGCAACAAGGCCGAGAACGGTGGCCGGGCCACCGTCGCCTCGGCAAAGGCGATCTTGAGAACGATGATGAACGGGACGAGAAAGAACACGAGCAACCAGATGTAGGGGACGCCGATGACAATGCGCCGCCACGTGTGTTGCAAACGTTCCAGGAGCGTTGCGAGCAGCCCCCGCGGGGTACTCAACTCTTGCGCAGATGCCAGGCCAGAGACCTGGCCGGCAGCGACACGTGTGCGCGTCATTGCGTCAGCACGATGGCGTCGGCCGGCTGCCAGGACACGGTGACGTCGTCATCCCAGTTTATGTCGCGTTCCGACAGGCGGCGCTGATTTGGTGTGGTGATCTGCACTATTCGCCCGCCATCGAGCTTGACGCGATAGATCGAAAGATTACCCATGTAGGCCAGGTCCTGCACCTGGCCGTGCATCTGATTCGCGCCGTTGTCGGGCGGTGCGTCTTTCGAGAGCGCTATCTTCTCCGGGCGTATGGCCACGCAGACATCTGCGCCTGCCTTGAGATCACCGTTGGCTTCGACGTGCAGCGGTTGAGGTACGTCCTCACAGCGCACCACCGGGCCCGCAGCGGATTCTTCCACGCGCCCCTCGAACAGATTGACGGTCCCGATGAAATCGGCCGTAAAGCGGGTTTGCGGTTTCTCGTAGATCTCGGTAGGTTCGCCCACCTGAGCGATCTCCCCCTCGTTCATTACGGCGATGCGTGTGGACAAGGTCATCGCCTCTTCCTGATCGTGCGTGACGACTATAAACGTAATGCCAAGCTGATCCTGAATGTTCATCAGCTCGAACTGCGTCTGCTCCCGCAACTTCTTGTCCAGCGCGCCCAACGGCTCGTCCAGCAACAACACCTTGGGTTGCTTGATCAGCGAACGCGCCAGCGCGACTCGCTGGCGCTGACCGCCCGAGAGTTGGTGGGGCTTGCGCTTCGCGAACGGTGTCAGTTGCACCAGTTCCAGCATGGCGCTCACGCGCTCCGCAATCTCCGGCTTGGGAACACCATCGCGCTTCAATCCGTAGGCGACATTGTTTTCGACGTTCATGTGCGGAAACAGCGCGTAGGACTGGAACATCATGTTGGTGGGTCGTTCATAGGACGGCAGGTCGGTCATGTCCACCCCGTCGATGACAACGCGGCCCTCGGTCGGTTGCTCGAATCCCGCTAACACACGCAGCAGCGTCGTCTTGCCACAACCCGAGCCGCCCAGCAGTGCAAAAAGCTCCCCCCGATAGATTTTGATGTCGACGTTGTTGACGGCGATGAACGAACCAAACTTCTTGGTGACACCCTGAACGTGAATGAACGCGTCTGCGTCCGGATCCAGCCAGGGTCTGTCGTGATGGGAGGGTTCGGCCATCGGGGGTGCAGGTGTTTGGCAAAGAAAAGGCCGCGCAGTTGCGCGGCCTTCAGCGCAAGAACCTACTGGCCTGTTTTGATCTTGGTCCAGGCGCGCGTGTGGGCGCGTTCCGCCTTTGGCGGTAAGGTGATCGACGTCCACATCGTGGCCAGCAGTTCCTTGTCGGGATACACCGCGGGATCATTCTTGACATCGTCTATCACGAACTCGGTCGCCTTGGTGTTGGCGTTGGCGTAGTACGTGTAGTTGGAGCACGCGGCGATCACCTCAGGCCGCGACATGAACTCCAGGAACTTGTACGCATTCTCCTTGTGGGGCGCGTCGACCGGGATGACCCACACGTCAAACCACGCGCCTGAGCCTGATTTCGGAATACGGTAGCCGAGATTGACGTTCTTGCCCGCCTCGGCCGCGCGTCCGGCCGCTACTGCGTAGTCGCCCGACCAGGTGAACGTCATGCACATTTCGCCGTTCGGCAGCGCATTCAGATAGCCGTCGGTCATGAACGTGCTGATGTGTTTGCGAATCGGCTTGAAGAGTTCGACGACCTTTTCGTAGTCGTCCTTGCTCGTCGAGTTGGGGTCGAGTCCGAGGTAAGCCAGGGCCATCGGAATGACATCCCGGGGTGACTCGAAGATGTTGACGCCGCAGTCGGCAAGCTTGGAGATGTATTCTTCCTTGAAAAACATGTCGAGCGAGTCGAGCGGTGCGTTGGGAATGCGCTCGTTTATCATATCGACGTTGTAGGTGATTCCCGCCGTGCCCCACATATACGGCACGCCGTACTTGTTGCCCGGATCCCAGTTCTCCAGGGTTTTCAATATCGTCGGATCATAGTTCCCGTAGTTCGGGATCTTGCTCTTGTCGACTTCCGCCAGAATGCCGGCCTTGATCAGTCGCGGAGTGAACGATCCGGCGTGCAGAACGACATCGTAGCCGGAGCTGCCCGCAAACAATTTGGCGTCCACGGTTTCGCTGGCGTCATAGTTGTCGTACACCACCTTGATACCCGTCTCTGCCTCGAAATCGGCCAGCGTGGTTTCGCCGATATAATCGGACCAGTTGTAGACGTGCACTACCTTGTCTTGGGCAGCCACGATTCCGCTGGTCAGCATGTTCGATGCCACGAACGCGAGACCGACAATTTTCGCCAAAGCTTGCATTAGCTCTCCTCCAGATGTAGCAGTATTTTCCGCTTTTCGCCTAAACATCAGCGATTTATGCGTGCTTTGGCATCGTTGCATGCGAAAATTGGGTTGTCAATTGACGCCAAAAATCAACAAGGAGCATCGACATGGCAGACGAAATCCCGAGCATCCTCTCGCATGTGTCCATCGGCACGAACGACTTCGAGCGCGCCACGGCGTTCTACGACGAGGTGTTGCCAACGCTGGGCTGCAAGCGCGTCATGGAACACCCTGGCGCGGTCGCATATGGCAAGGCGTACCCCGAGTTCTGGGTGCATCCCCCGATCGATGGCGAACCAGCGTCGGTGGGCAACGGCACGCACATCGGTTTTATCGCCCCGAACAAAGACGCCGTGAACGCGTTTCATGCGGCCGCGCTGGCTGCCGGTGGCGCGGACGAAGGCGCGCCGGGACCCCGACCGATGTATGGCGAGCCGTACTATGGAGGCTTCGTGCGCGACCCCGACGGACACAAGATCGAAGCCGCGTTTTGGGATATGGAATTAGCACGGAAGCTAGGTATGTAGGGCGTCCTTGCAGGAGCGGCTTCAGCCGCGATCAAAGCAAGCGACTTTCCCGTTCGCGGCTGAAGCCGGTGTCGCAAAACGGTCTTGCAGCGTGGTGGTGGGCGCAGCGAACCCTACCGGCAGCGCACGTCGGTTGAGTCCATCGGTGGGGTTCGCTGCTGATCTCGCTGCGCCGCGGAGGCTCCCTGCGGGCGATGTCTATGCCTTTGCGACACCGCCTGAAGCCGCGCCCGCAACCTCGCCCTCCTGCAACTCAACCCAAAACAGGCCGGTGGTAGATCTGCGTTCTGGGGCGTTTCGAGAAAACGACCTGCCAAAGCTGTCCGTGGCGACTGCGGAACATCGCCACGCAGCACAGCAGATAGTAATCCCACATGCGCTTGAAGCGTTCGCTGTACTGCTTTTCCAGGCGTGGCCAGGCCTTGTTCACGTTCTCGTACCATGCCGCAAGCGTCCTGGCATAGTCGGGGCCGAAGTTGTGCCAGTCTTCCATCATGAAGTATTTTTCGACGGCTTCGCCGATCTGCGCAACCGACGGCAGCATCCCATTCGGAAAGATGTATTTGCTCAACCAGGGGTCACCACGGGTCATGGTCCGATTACTGCCAATCGTGTGCAATAGCAGCAGTCCGCCTGGGTGCAGCAGCTCGCTGCACTTCTGGAAAAACCGCCTGTAGTTTTTGTAGCCGACGTGCTCGAACATGCCAACTGAGACGATGCGGTCGAATTGCCCTTGCGTGTCGCGGTAGTCCTCAAACTTGATGTCGACCGGCAAGCCCTGACAGCGAGCCTCAGCGAGTTCTTTCTGTTTTTGTGAGATGGTAATACCCGTCACTTGAACGTCAAAGTTCTCGGCGGCATATTTTGCGACTCCGCCCCAGCCGCAACCGATATCCAGCACCTTCATGCCAGGCTTGAGCTCGAGCTTGCGGCAAATGAGCTCCAGTTTGTTGCGTTGGGCCTGCTCGAGATCCGCGGCGTCGTCCCAGTAACCGCAGGAGTAATTCATGTAGCTGTCGAGCATGGACTCGTATAGCTCGTTACCGACGTCATAGTGCTGCTTGCCGACCATCAGCGAGCGCACGTGATTTTGAAGATTCAGCGCGACCGACCCGATGTCCAGTGCGATCTCCCAGGCGCTTCGTCCGACCCTTTGCTGGATACGCTCTGTAAGCAGACGAGTGATGAACTCGTCGATGCGTTTGCAATCCCACAGCCCGTCCATGTAGGACTCGCCCAGCGCGAGACTTCCGCCCCGCAGTACGCGGCCGTAAAAAGAGTCGTGATGAACGGTGATATCGTGGTCCTGACCGCCATTGACCGCGACGCCGCATTCCTCCAGCAGCTCTGCGACAATCCTTTGTTGTCTTGTTGTGGTTACAGGTAACTCGCTACGTAACAACATGACTCCACCAGCATTGAATTTGTTCGCAATTGTGACCCGTAAGTTACCACTAACGCGGGTCGACATAAAGTACCCGCGATGCGATCCGACAGGCCGACGTCGGCGCCGGGCCGAGTTTGAAAGTGATACACTGTCGGCCCACCTGGGACGCGGCTCAAGCGAGGTAATCCCGGCCCCAACGGCGGGGCCACCGGGAGGTAAATATGCTAGACAAGACCAAACCCACGTTCAAATGGGACGATCCACTAGACCTCGACGAGTTGCTCACCGAGGAAGAGCGCATGGTGCGCGACAGCGCGCGCAAATATTGCCAGGAAGAGCTCGCGCCACGCATTGTGGAGGCCAACCGGCATGAGAAATTCGACCGCAAGATCATGAACGAGATGGGTGCGCTCGGCTTTTTGGGCCTCACGCTCGATGGTTATGGTTGCGCGGGATTGAGCTATGTCTGCTACGGTCTGGTGGCGCGCGAGATCGAGCGCGTGGACAGTGGTTACCGCTCGGTCATGAGCGTGCAGACGAGCCTTTCGATGTATCCGATTCACGCTTACGGCAGCGAGGCTCAGCGAGACAAGTACTTGCCAAAACTGGCGAGTGGTGAATCGATCGGGTGCTTTGGGTTGACCGAGCCGGATTATGGCTCCGATCCCGGCGGCATGACGACCCGCGCGCGCAAGACTGCCGATGGCTACGTGCTCAACGGCGCCAAGATGTGGATCACGAATTCGCCGGTTGCCGATGTGTTCGTCGTGTGGGCCAGGGGCGACGAGGGCGTCATCCGTGGGTTCATTCTGGAGGCAGGGATGAAGGGCCTGAGTGCGCCGAAGATCGAGGGTAAGTTCTCCTTGCGTGCATCGACCACGGGCGAGATCGTGATGGACGATGTCGTGGTGCCTGAAGAAAATCTGCTCCCCAGAGTGAGCGGCCTCAAAGGACCGTTCGCCTGCCTCAACCGAGCGCGGCTTGGCATCTGCTGGGGCGCCATGGGCGCGGCGGAGTTTTGCTGGCATGCGGCGCGCGATTACACGATGGCACGCAAACAATTCGGACGGCCGCTCGCCGCCACGCAGCTCGTGCAGAAAAAACTCGCCGACATGCAAACCGAGATCACGCTGGGGTTGCACGGCGCGCTGCGGCTGGCGCGGCTGTTCGACGAGGGCAGGGCCGCGCCGGAGGCGATATCCCTGGTCAAACGCAACAACTGTGGCAAGGCGCTGGATATTGCGCGCGCCGCGCGCGACATGCACGGCGGCAACGGCGTTGCCGATGAGTTCCATGTGATGCGTCATATGATGAACCTGGAGGCGGTCAATACTTACGAGGGCACACACGACATCCACGCGCTGGTCCTTGGTCGGGCGCAGACCGGCCTGCAAGCCTTCAGCAACTGACCGACGCACATCGGATTTTTATTACGGGCAGCAGTGATGAAATTAAAGGACTCCTCCCTATTCCGGCAGCAGTGTTATATCGACGGCGCCTGGTCGAAGGCCGACAACGGCGCGACCATTGATGTCAACAATCCGGCGGATAACAGCATACTCGGACAGGTTCCCGGGATGGGCGCCGCGCAGACACGGCAAGCCATCGCGGCGGCGCAGGCCGCGTTCCCCGCCTGGCGCGCACGTACGGCCAAGGACCGCGCGCAGATTCTGCGCCGCTGGTTCGAGTTGATGATGGAAAATCAGGAAGACCTCGCCGTCATGATGACCTCGGAGCAGGGTAAACCACTCGCGGAGTCACGCGGCGAGATCGCATACGCCGGTTCCTTCATTGAATGGTTCGCCGAAGAAGGCAAGCGCATTTATGGCGATACGATTCCGCCGCATCAGGCCGATAAGCGCATCGTTGTCACCAAGGAACCGATCGGTGTCTGTGCGGCGATCACGCCCTGGAATTTCCCCTCGGCCATGCTCACGCGCAAAGCCGGGCCCGCTCTGGCGGCCGGTTGCACCATGGTCGCCAAGCCTGCGACCGCTACGCCGTATTCCGCGCTCGCCTTGTGCGAGCTTGCCGAGCGCGCAGGCTTGCCGAAAGGTGTGCTGAATGTCATCACAGGCTCGGCGCGCGAGATCGGCGGCGAGCTGACCTCCAACCCTGTTGTTCGCAAGCTCACGTTTACCGGCTCCACCGAAGTCGGAAGCAGGCTCATGGAACAGTGCGCCGGTACGATCAAAAAGGTGTCGTTGGAGCTGGGCGGCAACGCGCCGTTTATCGTCTTCGACGACGCCGACCTCGACGCCGCAGTCGAGGGGGCGATCATGTCCAAATACCGCAACGCCGGACAGACCTGCGTGTGCGCCAATCGCGTCTACGCGCAGGCGGGCATCTACAACGCCTTTGCTGAAAAGCTGACCGAAGCGGTCGCAGAACTGAAAGTGGGCGACGGGCTTGGCGACGGCGTCACGCAAGGACCGCTCATCGACATGGCGGCGGTAGAGAAAGTCGAATCACATGTCGCCGACGCGGTGTCCAAGGGCGCCAGGATTCTGCTCGGCGGCGAACGCCACACGCTCGGCGGCAGCTTCTTTCAGCCCACGGTGCTCGCGGGCGTAA
>JBPCXK010000178.1:0-3954 GCA_051008635.1 Gammaproteobacteria bacterium | reverse complement strand
GAGCTATACGGATGATCCGGATATCCACAACGGCAAAAAGTTCATAGCCGAGGGTGTGCAGATTGCCGCAGGTGTTCCCCTGATGTGCGATGAGGACGAGCATTTTCGAACTTTTCGCATCGGGCTGTTCGGGCTCGACAAGTTGGGCAATGTCGACAGTGCCGTGGAAAAACTCAATGAGTCGCTGAGTCGGATCTTCTAGCGTCCTCGACGGGTTGCGGGCCGGCTGGAATCTGGAGATCGTCTTCCCGAATATCGAGCCTGGCTGACAATACTAAGGATTGGTATTTTCAATACTATGGCCGTCTACTATTTCAACTCGCTATAATCCGTCTCCCTCCAGCGATCGGGACGTTTTATGAGTGGGGACTCTGCGGGATCGCGACTATGGTCTGCCTTGGAGGCGGAAAACCCGCTTCAGGTGGCCGGTGCAATCAACGCCTACTGCGCGCTGTTGGCTGAACGGGCGGGTTTTCGCGCCTTGTACCTGTCTGGGGCCGGCGTGGCGAATTCGTCCTTCGGCCAGCCGGATCTCGGCATTACATCGCTGAACGACGTCCTCGAGGACGTGCGCCGCATCACCGCGGCAACGCGATTGCCGTTGCTGGTCGATGTCGACACAGGCTGGGGCACGGCCTTCAATATCGCGCGTACGACACGCGAGATGATCCGCGCGGGCGCTGCGGCCATGCACATGGAAGATCAGGTGCAGGCCAAACGCTGCGGGCACCGGCCCAACAAGGAACTGGTGTCTGGCGCGGAAATGGCGGACCGCATCAAGGCCGCAGCCGATGCCAGAACAGATAAGCACTTCGCCGTCATGGCGCGCACCGATGCCTTCGCCAGCGAAGGCCGGCAAGCCGCGATCGACAGGGCAGGGGCCTATGCCGAGGCCGGCGCTGACATGATATTTGCCGAGGCGCTACACACGCTCGACGACTATCGCGCCTTTACCGACGCAGTAGGCGCCCCCGTACTGGCCAACATCACCGAATTTGGCAAGACGCCGTTGTTTACCGTGGCTCAACTCGGCGCGGCAGGCGTGCGTCTGGTGCTGTATCCCTTGTCCGCCTTCCGCGCGATGAGCGCAGCCGCGATCGCGGTCTACGGGGCCATCCGCAAAGAAGGCGGCCAGCAAAGCGTAATCGACACGATGCAGACCCGGGACGAGCTTTACGAAGTCCTGGGTTATCACAGGTACGAGCAGAAGCTTGATGAGTTGTTTTCCAAAGGAGATACCAAACCATGAGTACTGCGAAAGCTGGCGCCGGGCTCAGGGGGCAGTCGGCGGGCGAAACGGCCATTGCGACCGTAGGAAAGGAAGGCGTAGGTCTGACTTATCGTGGCTACGATATCGTCGATCTTGCCGCGCATGCGGCCTTTGAGGAAGTTGCGTACATGCTGATGTACGGCGAGTTACCCAATCAGGGCAAGCTTGCGGACTACAAGCAACGGCTGAAATCCATGCGCGGCTTGCCGGGCGCACTAAAGGAGGTTCTCGAACGCGCACCCGCGACCGCGCATCCCATGGACGTCATGCGCACTGGATGTTCGATGTTGGGCTCGCTCGAGCCCGAGAGCGATTTCTCCCAGCAACACGACATCGCCGACCGTTTGCTGGCCTCGTTTCCGTCCATGTTGTTGTACTGGCACCACTTTGCCAACGATGGCGTACGCATCGAAACCGAGACCGATGACGACACCATCGCCGGACACTTTTTGCACCTGCTGCACGGCAAGCCGCCTAATGAGGTGCATCGCCGCGCCATGGACGCGTCGCTGATCTTGTACGCCGAGCATGAGTTCAACGCGTCCACGTTCAGCGCGCGCGTATGTGCGGCAACTTTGTCTGATTTCTATTCAGCAGTGGCCGGCGCGATCGGCACGTTGCGGGGTCCGCTGCACGGCGGCGCCAACGAGGCCGCTATGGAGCTGATCGAGCGTTTCGACAATGCAGACGATGCCAGCGCGGGTGTCAAAGGCATGCTCGACCGCAAGGAGAAGATCATGGGCTTCGGGCACGCTGTATACAAAAAATCCGACCCACGTAATGCGGTTATAAAACAAATCTCGAAACAGCTTGCAGAAGAGGTCAGCGACAAACGGCTCTACGCCGTGTCGGAGGCGGTCGAGAAACGCATGCGCGACGAGAAAAATCTGTTCGCGAACCTCGACTTCTACAGCGCATCGGCCTATCACTTTATGGGCGTGCCGACGCCCCTCTTTACCCCCATCTTCGTGATTTCGCGCATCACCGGCTGGTCGGCGCACATCATGGAGCAGCGGGCCGACAATCGGCTGATCCGGCCCAATGCGGACTACACCGGCCCCCACCCGCGGCCGTACCCGGCTATCAGCCAGCGTCCCTGACGCCGCTTGTTCAACAGGGAGAATTGCATGTCCGTCATCGGCAGCCGCGAGGCCAAACGTCCGGACTTCGACCAGGCGCTGCAGGATATCGCCGACTATGCGCTGAACTTCGAAGTCACAAACGACGAGGCCCGCGAAACGGCGCGCTATTGCCTCATGGACACGCTGGGCTGCGGGCTGCTCGCCCTGTCTTATCCGGCCTGCACGAAAATGCTCGGCCCGCTCGTTCCCGGCGCGTCGATGCCGGGCGGCGCGCGGGTGCCCGGAACGTCGTTCGAGCTCGATCCCGTACAGGCCGCCTTCAACATCGGGGCGATGATCCGTTGGCTCGATTTCAACGACACCTGGCTGGCGGCGGAATGGGGACATCCTTCGGACAACCTTGGCGGGATTCTGGCCACAGCCGACTACCTGAGCAGGCGGAACGTGAGCCACGGCCAGCCGCCGCGCACGGTCAGGGACGTGCTCACCGCGATGGTGAAGGCGCATGAAATTCAGGGTGTCCTGGCGTTGGAAAACAGCTTCAACCGTGTGGGGTTGGATCACGTGTTGCTCGTGCGTGTGGCCAGCACGGCGGTGGTGACTGTCATGCTCGGGGGGAGCCGGGACGACGTGCTCAACGCGATCTCCAACGCCTGGATCGATGGCTGCGCGCTGCGCACCTACCGCCACGCGCCCAATACCGGCTCGCGCAAGAGTTGGGCGGCGGGCGACGCCACCAGCCGTGCCGTGCGGTTGGCGTTGATCGCGATGACGGGCGAAATGGGTTATCCGTCCGCATTGTCCGCCACGGTCTGGGGTTACAACGACGTGCTATTCAAAGGCAATGCGTTTTCTTTTCCGCAAGGCTATGCGAGCTATGTGATGGAGAACGTGCTGTTCAAAATTTCTTTTCCTGCGGAGTTTCATGCACAGACCGCGGTTGAAGCGGCGATGAAACTTCACGGTGAGGTCAAAGGCCGGCTCGATGACATCGACCGGATCGTTGTCGAAACACAGGAAGCAGGCGCGCGTATCATCGACAAGACCGGTCCGCTCGATAATCCGGCGGACCGCGATCACTGTATTCAATACATGATTGCAGTGCCGCTGATCTTCGGCCGCCTGACTGCCGACGACTACGAGAACGACGTTGCCGCCGACCCGCGCATCGACGCGCTGCGTGCGCGCATGGAGGTCAAGGAAAACACGCGCTTCACCAAAGACTATTTCGATCCCGAAAAGCGTGCCATCGGTAACGCCATCCAGGTCTTCTACGAGGGCGGCGCCAGCAGCGAACGTGTGGAGGTGGAGTACCCGATCGGGCACCGCCGCCGCAGGGCGGAGGGCATCCCCGTTCTGATCGACAAGTTCGAACGCAATATCGCAACGCGGCTGTCACCGCGGCAGTGTGCTCGTATCAACGCAGTCTGCGACGACCAGCAACGGCTCGAGGGCCTGCCCGTCAATGAATTCGTGGACTTGTTCGTTGTCTGAATCGCGAGGCCGGCCGGGAAGGACGGCCACCTGACGCGCTGGGGGCGCTGGGGGGGGGGCGCTTCCGTTCGTCCGCGGCGCAGGCTATGGTCATTTAATCGTTTATAA
>JBPCXK010000177.1:0-5133 GCA_051008635.1 Gammaproteobacteria bacterium | reverse complement strand
TGTAGGGCATTCTCAGCCCCACCAACATGCCGGATTAACCCGGCGCATCGCCCGCATCTCTCACCACGATGACGAGCCCTCGTTTGTTCTTTGATTCCACAACGCATTTTCTTCAGTCGGAAATACGACCTGTATTCCGCTCCTTCAGAATGTTTCGGGACGCGATTGTTTTCACACACTCAACAAGATGGGCGCCAACCTACACGAAGGCGAATTGCTCCAGGCCAAACTATCCATAACGTTTGCTGGCGGTGGGCGGCGTGGCACGGTGTCGATCAAGGTGCCGAACCGCATCGATATCAACGCCGGCATCAACGAACAGTGCGTAGAGCGGTTACTCGATGATGCCGGCATTCGTGGTCATTTCGAGGACACGGTGTCACCGACCGATCTTTGGTCAAGTTACCCGTGGCGATTGAGCGAAACGGATTGACGAAAAATGCTCGGTAATGACGTCGATACGCTGGTGTCATCCGGGATACTTCAGCCCGTGGTCCTGGACGCAGTGCCGCACCCCGATCACCCGGCCAATCCTGGTGCGTTGACGGTGTTGCCTGCCGGTGGCACCGCGTTGGTTGGCGTCAGCCAAGATCTCGCCGTTTCACACCGCACGTTGACGCCGACGGATGTGGCCGGCTATCAACTCGACGACGGTGAAATCGCAAGGCAACTGAATAGCGCAATGCAGCTGACTGGCACGCCACATCAAGTGAACGAGGGGTTATGGCGTTTAGGCCAGTTTGAGCATGCCGCCAGCGCAAAGTTTTGTGTGTTCCTCGCTATGCGAGTACCGCACGCTACCACCGAACTTGAGATAATGAATGCCGCAAACGGAACGCAACCAATTCTGGTCTTTCCGAAAGCTTGCCATCACGACATATCGATCACAACGATTGCCTCACGTATCCCATTTGGGGCCAACGACGATTTGCTCCGACAGATCGTTTTCGCACTAAGTCTGCAACGACAGGTCAATGTCACCCTGTGGGCGCGAGAGGATCTGGTGATGGATCCAACCAGCGGAAAGGCTTGGTATCGGGGCGTTGAACTCACGGCACTGCAACCGGACACCCATGCCTTCAAATTCGCCGCCATGGTCGCTGATGCGCACGGCGCCGTCGTCACCAATCAAGCGATCATCCAAAAATTGTCGCCTTGTGACACAAGTGGCCAGGTCCCCAGAAAAGCGAAAGACGCTTTCAAGCGGGCAGTCGTTCAAAGTTACAAAGACGCCGATCGCCCCCGCCCCGAAGAAATCGCCCGGCTGTTCGTCGCGCGGCCGAAGATTGGTTACGCCCTGCAGGGCAGCGCGTACCTACTCCCCTGAGTTTTGATGCCGTGGCGATGCCGCGGTGCTTTGATTGCGCGTACACCAACGGCATAACGCCAGTACCGACTTAGTGACCCGACTACGTCAAGCTTCTCCTGTCGACGGCGTCTGCCGTCATTAATTTGGAGAACAAACGTGAGTATGAATGAATCTATCCCAGTCTTTGTCAACAACGACCGTTATCCTTTGCCAGCTGGCAACGTCACCGCAGAGATTTTGAAAGCCACCGTCGGTGCACCGGAGAATCACGCGGTATTTGTCGAAGAAGGGCGGCATCATCCGATCACCGATCGGTGCTGCGGCGACGTTGTTCATGAGGCGGAGCTGCGCGAGTTGGAAAACAGCGACGCATTTCATCTGCAGCCTGGCCAATGTTATTGGGTTCGCCCCCATCCAAAGATCGAGGTCACGATCAACAACGCATCTTATGTCTTTCGACGTCGGCATCAGACCGGTCAATCGCTCAAAGAACGTGCCGGTATTCCGTCGGACGATGTGCTGTTCCTTGATGGCAAAGACGACGATCGTGTGATCACCAACGACACTAAGATTCGCCTCGAGAAAGGACAGCGCTTTCACAGTGCACCGCCCGCCAACTACGGCGCCCCGACTCTCGGGGCGTCTGACGTAGGCTCGGAACACTTTCAATTGGTGGATCAGCCGCAGGGTTGGACGTTTTTGATCCTTCGCGATTTTCTGCTGCCGGAGGCGTTTACCCCGAATCGGGTGCGATTGTTGGTGAAGCTCCCGCCGGCGTTTCCGGATGCCGCACCCGACATGTTTTGGGTGCACCCGCAGGTCAAGGTCGCGGCCGCCGGTGCGCCACAAGGCACTTCCATGGAACCACTGCTGGGGCAAGCCTGGCAGCGGTTTTCATGGCATTTGCAATCGGGCGCTTGGCGTCCAGGTGCCAGCACCTTGCGTGATTTCATGCGCTGCGTGTGTGCTCGTCTCGAACAACGCAACTAGCCCGCATGTCTCACCACGGGGCGAGATGATCGCGCAGAGATTTGATTTCACAACGCATTTTCTGAAGGAGCGGAATACAGGTCGTATTTCCGAGAAGAAGAAAATGCGTTGTGGGATCAAAGATCAAGCCAGCGCCGTCATCGTGGTGAGAAATGCGGGCTAGTGTTGGTTCGTACGTTCGTGAACGTGGACTCTTTGCACGCGAAGATAAACTCGGGTGCGCGTAACTGAACGAAACCCGTGCATCCAACGAGATGCAGCGGTTGTACGGAGAGGTATCGCTATACAGCCAAAGCGTCCATTCAGCGAAGCGCCGGATCACTACGCGATCTCTGTCATCGCGCAGAACAGTCGCCACTTCCGTACGGGCCGATCGTTATATGTACATCTGCGGGCTGCGACGCCTAAGGCTCGACGCCGTAGGTCAGCCCAAGCTTGCTCAGCCAGCGTCGATAACTCACTGCCGTTTTGTCGCTGCGCATACTGACTTCCGCTTTGGGGTCCAATGGCAGGCACTTTGGGCGCTGGGATTCCACTATGGGTTTATCCTGCGAGAAGATCGTGTCCTGCCACTCAACCAGTTCCTGCTCGGCAATATCGTGACCGTAGTTCATTGTCATCCACATCCAGGCCGTGCTTTCGGTCGGGCTGTGAGGCGTTATAAAAAGCAGGATGGAGAACTGCTCGACTGTGGACTCCTTTAACAAATATGCCGTCAGTGGCCGCGACGCGATGTACGTGTACGCGACCGTATCACCCTGGCCGGTGCCGTAGGGGTCTGGCTGATAGACGCTGACGTTGGTAGCCACAACGCCTTTTGCACCTGTCTTTACGTCGTAGTCCCGGATCTCCGCATGTGTCTGCGTGCCGAGGATGTTTTCGTGCACGTAAGGAAAGTGGGATACGTCGAGAAAATTCTCGATGATGCGTGGCCCGCTCGTTTCGACGGGGTACGGGCCGCAGAGTATCTTCCGGAACTGCGGTTTGTTCCATTCCGAAAACGGCGCGATGTCGTTGGCCGGCTTGCCGAGACATACCCAGACAAACCCGTACATTTCCTTGACCTCGTAGCTTTTCACGCTTGCGCGTCTGGGCGGCGCGTGCTCGGGCATGGCGGGTATGTGCACGCATTGACCGGCGCTGTTGTATTTCCATCCGTGATACGGACATTGCACGCAGTCGTCGTTGGTGATCTTGCCGAGGGACAATCTGGTGCCCCGGTGTACACACGCGTCCCGCCGGGCGCATAGCTGACCTCGCGCGCGCCAGACCACGATGTCTTCGTCCAGCAGGCGAGCGGATATCAGGGGCGCCTCGTCAAGTGCCGCGACCGTTGTTACCGGATGCCAGTCATTGTGCAGTACTGAATCGGTCTTCATGGTGGCATGTTCATGACTTCAGCACAGGCTCACGTCAACCAGCGTCCAATCTGCTGCCATGGCCCCGGGTTTGCCACGACAACGGCATCCTGCCCGCTACCGAGAAAACCCAGCTCAGGAATAAACAGTGAGTTGCCCCTGTAAACTCCGGAATCCTCTAACGCCATCGGGTATCGCTCACCTTTTCGAATGCCGAAAAAATCCGGCCCCGAGACATTGGTGATGGACAATGCGCTTTCCGACTCGCGCGCGATTGTCAGCTTCAGATCAGGCTCGAATAAGTAGTCGCCGGCCACCGCGTTCAGATCGGCATTCGAGGTCGACTCAACGATGTGTGCCGATATATCGGGGATGCCAGGTATGCTGTTCAGAATGGCGTCCCACATGACGTCGGACGCCACAACGCCGAGATCCGTCGGATGGATTTCATCCTCTATCTCGTTCGTGCTCACGGCAAACAGGACGTCACCGTCATTTGCAGTGCCAAATGGTTGTATCGCCCTGCCCATCGATGAGTGCACCTGAATAGCGAGCCGGTTCAGTTCGTGGTACTTCATTTCCCTGTTGGTCACCACCACGCTGATGGTCGTGTTTCTCTGACCATCTTCACCATTGCGAAGCTGGCCGAGTATGTTCCCCGGAACCGTGGAAATGTGCTCGGGGATCTTGCCCAGCAGATCGTGAATCGTTGAGACATCCGACCGCAAACGCTGCTTTCCGGTGCAGATGGAGCCGGACCTGTCCGTGATCAAACCGACCGAGTTCACCACGACGAAGCAGGCAATTTTCGACGTTCCGGCCTCTCGCACCGCGGCCCCCTGCCCCGAGTGAATCCACTCCCCGAAGAGGGAGCCCTGCATCGTCATCCGCCCTGCGCCTGCGGCCCCCGACCGGAACTCACCCTCCTTGCACGCCTCGAACACGCGCGCGCCCAACGCTTCGTCCGGGTGAATTTCGTTTGGGCGCCGCTCGCCGAAGTCGTAGATTATCGCGCCGGCCACGTTTGCCAGATTCGACCAGTGCCCCGTTCGCTTGCCGACGCCTTTCAGCGCTGCGGACACGCCGCCGGCGGCGGCAAGCCCGTACCATGATCCGCCGGCTATTGTTATGGCGTCGAGGTTGGGGAAGTCATAGCCGAGCCTGAGCCAGTCCGTGTTGTACGTGCCCGGGGCGCCGCCGCGAACATCAACCGCTCCGACGGCCTTGTCGGGGAAGTAAAACACCGTTGCGCCGGTAGGCCCCGAATCATATTCCACGGCGCCAATCTGAAGACCGGAAAACTCAAACTCGACGAGTCCTTGTCCGCTGGTCGAGCTACTGGTAGTGGTTGTCATATCAACTGCCCGTACACTGATCTACATTTCGCTTGCACGAATACATGCCACCTGTCTGTCGCCAATGTTCTCCAACTCCGGCGCATACGTTTTGCACGACCCCGTCACCGTCGGACACCTG
>JBPCXK010000176.1:0-4593 GCA_051008635.1 Gammaproteobacteria bacterium | reverse complement strand
CTCAAGGGAGAGGACCTGACCAAACACGTGAAGCCGGGGACATTGCTGCCACCAAGGCTCGTGACCGAGCTGATGGCCAAATGCGCCGACGCCCTCCATTATGCACACACCCAGAACGTGGTCCACCGGGACATCAAGCCGGCTAACGTCATGTTTGACGCCAAAAACGGTAAACTTAAGCTCACGGATTTCGGGATTGCCCGTATCACCGATTCGAGTAAAACCAAGACGGGCATGGTGCTCGGCACACCGTCCTACATGTCACCCGAGCAGGTGGCGGGCAAAAAGGTGGACGGGCGCACAGACTTGTTCTCACTGGGTGTTATGTTCTATCAGCTGATTACGGGGCAACTACCCTTCCAGGCGGACTCCATGGCGACTCTCATGTACAAGATCGCCAACGAGGCGCACCCGCCCGTGAATGTGTTGCTACCGGACGCAAAGCCCTGTCTTGGCACCGTGGTCAACCGGGCGCTGACTAAAGATCCCGAGCGGCGCTATCAGAATGGAGCACAAATGTCGAAAGACCTGCGGGCATGTCGGCAGATACTAGCGGCCGGCGCAACTTCGTGACCCACGCCGGGTCGCTGGACATCATTGGCCGCACGGACGCCGGGCGCGTGCGTGGGCACAATGAGGACGCGATCGGCGAAAACGCCGACATCGGCCTGATCGTGCTGGCCGACGGTATGGGGGGCTACAAGGGTGGTGAAGTTGCCAGCGCGCTGGCGGTGAACACCATTTTGCAGGAGCTCGAAATCGCCATCCCCGGTATCGCGCCCGGCGAGACCGACTCGGATACCGGTTACTCCCGCCAGAGCCTGGCCGCGCGGCATTCCATAATCAAGGCCAACGAGACCATCTACAAAACCGCGCAGAGCCAACCGCAATACCAGGGCATGGGCACGACCGTGGTCATGGGCATTTTCCACAACAACAACGTCACTGTGGCGCACGTGGGCGATTCCCGCATGTACCGCTACCGGGACGAAAAACTCGAGCAAATTACCGTCGATCACACCCTCCTGCAGGAGTTGGTCGATCGGGGCTTCTACACCCAGGAAGAGGCCCGCGAATCGCTCAATAAAAACCTCGTAACCCGCGCCCTGGGGATAGAAACCTCGGTGGCGGTGGACATCTACGAAGACCTCGCATTCCCCGGCGACATTTATCTGCTCTGCTCAGATGGCCTGAACGATATGATAGATGATGAAGATATTCACTTAACTATCAAGACGTTTAGTGCTAGTCTTGACAAAGCGGCTGATCATCTCATCCAGCTGGCCAATGAGAACGGCGGCAAAGACAACGTGTCAGTGGTGCTGGCAAGGCCTACGAAGGTCTTCTCGGGTAAAAGGCACTGGCGCCAACGATTGATCGACTGGTTTTTCTAAGGACCGTTGATGGGCAGCAACCATGGTGGCTAAATTCATTGTAACCACGAGCGGAAAGTTGACGGGCGAGTATATGCTCGACAAGGAGTGTATGACGATAGGTCGCAAGCCCGACAACGACATCCAGATCGATAATCTGGCGGTCAGCGGGCATCATGCACAAGTCATTACTATCCTCAATGACTCTTTTCTCGAGGATCTCAACAGCACCAATGGCACCTATGTCAATTCAAAGCTGATCAAAAAGCATGCCCTCAAGGACAGCGATTTGATCACGGTCGGTAAACATCAGCTCAAGTACGTCAACGAACTCGCCTCCACGGGCGCAGAGAGCGATTTCGAGAAGACCATGATCATCCGGCCCGACGCCGCGGGTATGCCGGAAAGCGAAGCCAATACATCGCTGGACGAATCCGTGGGTAAGATCGGCGCGGAGCTCGCTGAGTCGATCAGACGCTCGGAGGCGATCACCAATGTCCACAAACGGGCCAAATTGCAGATCCTGAGCGGCGCCAATACCGGTAAGCAGCTCGACATCAGTAAAGCCCTGACGACTCTCGGCAAACCAGGCGTCGCGGTCGCCGCGATCACGCGCCGGCCTCAAGGCTTTTTCATCATCCATGTCGAAGGCAACAACGACGAGCACTTACCGCGCGTGAACGGCAGCCCCGTTGGCACCCAGGCAGAACCGCTCAGTGACCACGACGTCATCGATATCGCGGGCGTAAAGATGGAGTTTTCGCTCGCCTGACCGTCAACTCCGGCGTGAGCTGGCCCCTGCGGCGCCAACGCGAAAAAGGCTTGAATGGCCATTCAGCGCGCCCTGCGGATTGCACTCAGCTTCCTGATCGTCGCGGTATTCCTGTTGCACGCCGCTAACTGGCTGCCTGTACCGTTTCTGCACCAGATGGAGAATCTCTCCTATGACGTGCGGCTCAACCTCACTCTGCCCAACTCCATCGACGAACGCATCGTAATCGTCGACATCGACGAGCGCAGCCTCGCCGAGGTGGGCCGCTGGCCCTGGGGACGCGACGACCTGGCGCGGCTCGTGACCAATCTGTTTGACGAATATCAAGTCCGGCTGGTCGCGTTTGACGTGGTGTTCGCCGAACCGGACAAAAGCTCCGGACTCGAGGTCCTGCGCGAACTCGCCAATGGCCCCCTGCAACACGACGCGGCCTTCTTGAGCGAATTCGCCGCGCTCGAACCGAAACTCGAAAACGATCTTATTTTCGCCGAAGCGATGCGCGGCAAAGATGTCATTCTGGGTTACTACTTCAAGGACAGCTCCCCTCAAGACGCGGCATCCAGCACCGGCCTGCTGCCGCCACCCGTGCTCGACCTGACGGAAACTGTCAACCAGAAAATTCCATTCGTGTCTGCCAAAGGCTATGGCGCCAACCTGGCGCTTTTGCAGGAGAACGCCTTGGCGGCCGGGTTTTTCGACAACCCGCTCGTCGATCACGATGGCATATTCCGACGTGTTCCCCTGCTACAAACTTTCGGCGATAAACTGCACGAATCATTGTCGCTCGCCGTCACGCGCACGCTTCTTGATCGCCCTATCGAGTTGATCATTGAGGAAGACTTCAGGCAGGGCGAGAACTACTTCGAAATCGAAGGCATCCGTTTGGGCGAAGTGGTGGTGCCCGTGGACCGCGAGGCCGCCGCACTGGTGCCCTATCGCGGACCGCAGTACAGCTTCCCTTACGTGCCGGCGGTTGATGTTTTGCACGCCGTGACCGACAACGACGTGTTACGCGACGCGATCGTCATGGTCGGCACTACGGCCCCCGGGCTGCTGGATCTGCGCTCGACACCGGTTCAGCACGCCTACGCTGGCGTCGAGGTGCATGCCAATCTGGTGTCGGGCATGCTGGACGACCGGATCAAACAGCGCCCGGCTTATGTGCTGGGCTACGAGTTCGTCGTGCTCATCGCTGTCGGGCTGCTCATGACGCTGCTGATACCGCTCATGTCGCCGGCCTGGTCTTTCGTCACGACACTCATCATACTGATTGTGGTAACCGCGCTTACCGTGCTCGCGTGGACCCGAGGCAATCTGGTGCTGCCGCTAGCCACCCCACTGCTGCTGACGCTCACGCTGTTTGTTTTTGACGCCGCGTACGGATATTTTCTGGAAACCCGCGGCAAACGGCAGCTGGCCAAACTGTTCGGCCAATACGTGCCGCCGGAACTGGTGGACGAGATGAGCGCGGCGCCAGAGGAGTTCTCGCTGGCTGGGGAAAGCCGGGAGATGACGGTACTGTTTGCCGATGTGCGCGGCTTCACGGCCATTTCCGAAGGCCTGGAACCACGCCAGCTTACCCAGCTCATGAACGAATTCCTGACACCAATGACCCGCGTCATCCACCGCCACCGCGGTACGATCGACAAGTATATGGGCGATGCGATCATGGCCTTCTGGGGCGCCCCGCTGAGCGATCCTGAACATCCGCGCCACGCGCTACAGACGGCGATAAGCATGATCGAGGAACTCGTCACCATTCAACAGGAGTTCGCACAAAAAAAATGGCCGCCACTGCGCATCGGCATCGGCATTAATAGTGGCACCATGAGTGTCGGCAACATGGGCTCACAATTTCGCATGGCTTATACGGTGATGGGCGATGCGGTCAACCTCGGCTCGCGACTGGAAGGTTTAACCAAAGAATATGGCGTGCCGATTATCGTGAGCGAATCCGTCAAGGCCGCTGCCGATGAATATGTGTTCGTGGAACTGGACAAAGTCAAGGTAATGGGCAAGGACAGGCCGGTATCGATCTACGAGCCGCTCGGTCTGCGCGACGAAATCGAAAGCCGCACCAAATCCGAAGTCAGGCGTTATGAGCAAGCGCTGAGCCTGTTTCGCGAGCAGGACTGGGACAGCGCCGAGAGTGAGCTGTTCTCGCTGTCGCAGAGCAATCCAGACAGACTGGTGTATAAGCTCTATCTGGACCGCATTGCACAGTTTCGCTCGCAGCCTCCACCCGAAGATTGGGACGGCATTGCGGCGTACACCACCAAGTAAGACCTGCACGACACGCTCACTCCTCTAGCCCGCATTTTTCACCACGGGGCGAGATGATCGCGCAGAGATTTGATTTCACAACGCATTTTCTGAAACGAGGAATACAGGTCGTATTTCCGAGAAGAAGAAAATGCGTTGTGGAATCAAAGATCAAGCCAGCGCCGT
>JBPCXK010000175.1:0-13677 GCA_051008635.1 Gammaproteobacteria bacterium | reverse complement strand
TCGGGTCTGACGTTCAGATAGTGGCTGAGATCGTTGAGCGCTGCGTTGTGACATTCCAGTTTGTGCAGCAACAGCCCGCGGTCCCGGTACTCGTCACCGAGCTCCGGATTGACGATCAGTATCTTGTTCATCACGGCGAGATTTTTCTCGAATGCTTCCTGCTTCGTGTAGATGGCCTTAAGGTTGTTCAAGAGCCGATAGAGAATGTCCTTTTTGCTTGCAGCCGACAGCAGGGGGCCGAAATCACTCACCTCTGTATCGAACTGTTCCCTGAGCCGCGCATGCAGGTCGTCCTCGCTGAGAGAGACGCCGCGATTGAACGGGTCGAGCACGACCTCACCGCCCTTGTACGGCAGCTTCACGAGAAAGTGGCCGGGAAAAGATACACCAGACAGCCTCAGGCCGAGGCATTGTCCGAGTTCCATGTACAGCATCGACAACGTTATCGGAATCCCCTTGCGGCGATCAATCACCTCGTTGATGAGGCTGTTGCGCAGGTGATAGTAGTTGTCCATGTCGCCCGCGAACCCCAGCTCTTCGAACAGGAAGCGGTTGAGGTGCTGCAGGAGGGACTCCGTGTTCGTCCGGCGAGGCAGCTTGCGCCTGATATCGCTGCACCAGCCGTTGACGAGCGAAACATAGTGGCTGATGTCCAGCTTCGGATCTTCATCGGCCGCGATCAGCAAAGCCGCGAGCAGGAGGTCGATTCTGTCCTCCGGCAATGCGATCTGATCGCGAAATGCCACTTTGGGATCAACGAACATCGGTCTACACGCGTCAACTGCAGGCTAGTTTCATGATAATGCGCGATCTACCCGCCACGCACAACTTCGATACGTTTGTAGGAAAATTCCTACGTCGGCGGCCGACAGAGTCTGACGGAAATTGCCTCAAATAGCCGATACCCAGAAAAGACGATTCCGTACAACCTGTGTCCAGGTTTCCACGGACTGAAGACCCCAGGGACAACCGGCCCGAGACGCCCCGGGAATGGGGCGGCGAACGGCAGGCAAGGAACCCGCTCTACGCACCGGCAGGACGCCGCAGCCGTAGCGGGCAGGTCCATGAGCGAGATGAAAGGAGCAGTCTTGCCGGATCAAAAGGCACGAACGTAGCTGCGGTGTCAAAGGGAGGAGACCCGCAAAGAGGTCCAGGGATGACGCCGCGCCGAGGGACTGGCACAAAAGGCGCTCTTCGTTCAATCACCTCAGCCAAAAGGTATATGCCCGGCATATGGAACATGCCGGGTTTTTTGGTTGTGCTTTCAGCGATTATCGCGCTAACCGGCCACGGGCATCTGAACCCGCAGCTCACAGCAACGGCGCAATCACCAGACTTACAATCGCCATCACGTTGATGAGAATATTCATTGACGGCCCCGACGTGTCCTTGAACGGATCGCCCACCGTATCGCCGACCACCGCGGCCTTGTGAACATCCGAGCCCTTGCCGCCGAGGTTGCCTTTCTCGACGTACTTCTTGGCGTTATCCCAGGCGCCACCCGCGTTGGCCATGGTGAGCGCCAGCAGCACACAGCCAAGCAGCGCCCCACCGAGCATGCCCCCCAGCGTTTGTGGGCCCAGCCCGAAGCCGACCACGACAGGCGCGGCCACGGCCAGCGCGCCCGGCAGAATCATTCGCTTCAGCGCTGCCGTGGTGGCGATGTCGACGCAACGCACCGTGTCGGGTTGCGCCGTGCCTTCGAGCAGGCCCGGAATCTCGCGGAACTGGCGGCGGATTTCCTTGATCATGTCGAAGGCGGCGCTACCGACGGCGTCCATGGTGATTGAGCTGACGAGAAACGGGAAAATGCCGCCGACAAACAAGCCAATCAGTACCATGGGATCGTTCAGGCGTAGCTGAATATCTTCATGGTGCTGACTCACTTCGGCCAGAAAGGCGGTAATGATCGCCAGCGCCGCGAGCGCCGCGGCGCCGATTGCGAAGCCCTTGCCGATGGCCGCGGTGGTGTTGCCGACCTCGTCGAGATTGTCGGTAATCTTGCGCGTATCCTCGCCGAGCTCCGCCATCTCCGCGATGCCGCCGGCGTTGTCGGCGACCGGACCGTAGGCGTCGATGGCCATGGTGATGCCGACGGTTGCCAGCATGCCCACGGCGGCGATGCCGACACCGTACAAATCCGCCCATTCGCTGGCGAAGAAAATAATGGCAGCCAGCGCGAGTATGGGCACCGTTACCGATTGCATGCCCGTCGAGATACCCGCGATCATCACCGTAGCGGGGCCGGTCTCTCCGCTTTGCGCGAGCTTTCTGACCGGCGGACCAGCGGTGTAGTACTCGGTCACCAGGCCGATGATGATGCCGCCGACCGCACCGGCGAGCACCGCGCCCCACACGCCCATGCTGATGCCCGCACTGGAAATTACGATCAGCGCGGCGACGATAAAGACAACGGCGGCGGCGAATGTGCCATAGCGCAGCGCCACTTCGGGCGGTTTATTCGACATGTAGCGCACGAGCCAGATGCCGAACAGGGAGCAGAGTATGCCGACCGACGCCAACCCCAGTGGCAGAAACATCAGCTTGTGCTGCGCGCCGAGCTGCTCGATCACGGCGGGTGGCAGTGTCGACGCGATGGCGATGCTGGCGATGATGGCGCCGCAATAGGATTCGAAGATATCCGAGCCCATGCCGGCGACGTCGCCTACATTGTCGCCTACGTTGTCGGCGATCACGCCGGGGTTGCGGGGATCATCCTCGGGGATGCCCGCTTCGATCTTGCCGACCAGGTCGGCGCCCACATCGGCGCTCTTGGTGAAAATACCACCCCCGACGCGCGAGAACAGCGCCACCGTCGAAGCCCCCATGCCGAAGCCGTGGATCACGTGGGCAGTGTGCGGGTCGCGGCCGAACATCAGATACAGAATGCCCAGCCCGAGCAGGCCCATGGCAGCCACGGTCAGGCCCATGATAGAGCCCCCGAGAAAGGCCACCGTGAGGGCGTCGTCCGCGCCCTTGGTGTGCGCCGCAGTGGTGGTCCGCACGTTGGCGTGGGTGGCGGTGTACATGCCGATGTAGCCCGCGCCCGCCGAGCACAGCGCGCCGACCACGAAGGCGAAGGCGGTGCGACCGCCGAGATCGGATATCCACAGCGCGATAGTGAGCACGGCGGCAAATCCCGCCAGAATCGTGTATTCGCGCCGCATGAACGTCATGGCGCCCGTGTGGATCGCCGCGGCGATTTCCACGACTTTGCCCTCGCCGGGCGGATACTTGAGGACCATCTGGTAAATCCGCAAGGCGGCGAACAGGCCGAGGACGCCCAGAATCACTGGAATCACATGAAAAAGCATAATTTCCCCACTCTCAGGTGTGTTGCTGTTAGTTTCGCCAGGAAAACGCCGCCGGCGGTGTCAGGAAAACCTGGTTTCCTTGTTAAGTTTTATACCGCGGCGCTACGAAACCGTCGCGCGGGATTTCGCAGCCCGCCCGGCTCGGCGACCGCATAAATAAATTAAATAGCGCGACAGGTCAAATCTGAGGTATAAACTTTTGCTTGTGAGGCCATCGATCCAGCAGCGATACTCGATAACATCAGCCGTGGCGCGCCGGAAGATTCTCCACGGCGTTGCCCGCTATGACACGACATAGCCCTGGTGTCGGCTGATCGCAATGTCGAGACACGACGCCATCAAAGACCTCACGCTCGAACAGCGCGTTTTTTGCAACCGTGTCTTGCTGGCCGGCGTCGTGGCAACGGTGTTGCTCGCTGCGCTGCTCGGCCGCATGGCGTACCTGCAGATCGTTCATCACGATCATTTCACCACGCTGTCGCGAAACAACCGCGTGCGCACTGTAGCCGAACCCCCGCCGCGTGGACTGATTTACGATCGCAACGGGGTCGTGCTGGCTGAAAATCTGCCGAGTTACCATCTGAACATCACGCCCGCGGATGTCGATGATCTCGACGAAGCCCTCAAAGGTCTTTCGGAGTTGCTAAGCTTAAGCGACGCAGAGATACAGCAGTTCAAACAATCGGCAGATCGTAAGCCGTCGTTCAGACCGACGCCGCTGCGCTTTAATCTCACCGAAGACGAGGTCGCCCGCTTCGCGGTCAACCGTCATCACTTCACCGGCGTGGAAATCACGGCCAGCCTCACGCGGCACTACCCGCTGCGCGGCGTAGGCGTGCACGTGCTCGGTTACGTCGCGCGCATCGATGAGGACGAGCTGGCGCGAGTGGACACCGCCAACTACAGCGGCACGACGCATTTCGGCAAGCTGGGTGTCGAGGGCTATTACGAAAAAGAGCTTCACGGCTCCGCCGGCTACCGCCACGAAGAAATCAACGCTCAGGGCCGCGCGCTGCGCGTGCTGGAACGTCAGCCGCCGTCCCCCGGCCGCGATTTGCACCTCAGTGTCGATATTCGTCTGCAGTCCGCCGCCGAAATGGCGCTTGGCGACAACACCGGCGCGGTCGTGGCGATGGATCCGCGCAGCGGCGAGGTGCTGGCGCTCGCGAGCCTGCCGACCTACAACCCGAATCTGTTTGCCACCCGCATCAGCACTGTGCAATTCGAGGCGTTACGCAGCAATCCGGACCGGCCTTTGTTCAACCGCGCGCTGGCGGGGCAATACCCGCCGGGCTCGACCATCAAACCGCTGATCGGGCTTGCCGGGCTCGAGTACGGTGCGACCTCGAAAGACCGTATCATTTACGCCGGTGGCCATTACTCACTGCCCAACGACCCGCGCAAGTACCGAGACTGGCGGCGCAAGGGCCATGGGCGGGTGAATCTGCGCACGTCGATCGTGCAGTCGTCCGATGTCTATTTTTACGATCTCTCGTACCGGCTCGGCATCGATCACATTCACGAGTTCCTTTTGCATTTCGGGCTCGGCGCACCCAGCGGCCTCGACGCGGTGGGCGAAGCGCCGGGACTGTTGCCCTCGCGCGAGTGGAAACGCAAGACCTACGGCACGCACTGGTATCCGGGCGAGACCCTGATCACAGGCATCGGTCAGGGTTATATGCTGGTCACGCCGCTACAAATGGCGGCCGCAACCAGTACGCTCGCCATGCGCGGCAGGCGCATCCGGCCGCGGTTCGTGCGCGGGCTCGCCACGGTTTCCGGCGCGCGCGTGGCGGCCGCGCCGGAGGTGCTCGGGACCGTCGAGCTGCGCGAGGATTCATTCTGGGATTATGTGATCGACTCCATGATTGGAGTCGTCCACCGTTCCAACGGCACCGCACGCCGTATCGGTTACGACGCTCCGTACACGATTGCCGGCAAGACGGGCACGTCGCAGCTCTTCGGGTTGCAGGAAGATCAGAAATATGACGCCGAGAAGCTCAGTCGCCGCTTGCGCGATCACGCGCTGTTCATCGGTTTCGCACCCGCCGAAGATCCGCGTATCGCAGTCGCAGTGATCGTGGAGCATGGCGGTGGCGGTGGTTCAGCGGCCGCACCGGTGGCGCGCCAGGTGATGGATGCCTACCTGCTGCGGACTGTTTACAAATGAGCTTCAGCGCCGAGCGTTCGTTGGGTGATCCGCCGCTGGACAACACGCTGGTGCGCGTCGGACAGATGGACGCGGCCTTTATCGTCGTCACTTTCCTGCTCGCGGGGCTCGGTTTGATCGTGCTGCACAGCGCGAGTGGCGGTGATGCCAGTCTGTTGACTCGCCACGGCATTCGTTTCGGCGTGGGGTTGTTCGCATTGGTGCTGATGTCACAGATCAACGCGGATACACTGCGGATGTGGTCGTTCTGGGCCTATGTCCTGGGCCTGGCTTTACTCGTGTGGGTCCTGCTCGCCGGACACTTCGGCAAGGGTGCGCAGCGCTGGCTGGATGTTGGACTGCTGCGGTTTCAACCCGCGGAAATAATGAAGCTCGCCGTGCCGATGATGATCGCCTGGTATTTCGCGGAGAAGTCGTTACCGCCCGCAAAACGGCATCTGTTCGTTGCCGCCGTGCTGGCGGTGACTCCCGCGGTGTTGATCGGTCTGCAACCCGATCTTGGGACCGCGCTCATCGTTGCCTGCGCGGGGCTGGCCGTGATTTTTTTTGCCGGCGTCGGCTGGGGAAGCATTGTTACGATTGTCGCGATGTGCCTCGCGGCATCGCCGGCGTTGTGGCAGTTCATGCGCGAGTACCAGCGCCAACGCGTGCTGACGATGCTGAACCCCGAAAGCGATCCGCTCGGCGCGGGTTATCACACCATTCAATCGAAGATTGCGCTCGGGTCAGGCGGCTGGTACGGCAAGGGCTGGATGAACGGCACGCAATCGCAGCTCGATTTCATCCCCGAGCAGTCGACCGATTTCATCTTCGCGGTTTTCGGCGAGGAATTCGGCTTTGTCGGCGTGGTCGTGATGGTCCTGCTATATCTGTTTGTCGTTCTGCGCGGACTCTCGATCGCCACGCGTGCGCAGGATACGTACTCGCGACTGCTGGCTGCGGCGCTCAGCATGACTTTTTTTGTTTACGTGTTTGTCAATATGGGGATGGTTTGTGGTTTGTTACCTGTGGTAGGTGTCCCGCTGCCGCTGGTCAGCTACGGTGGCTCGTCGATGGTGACGTTAATGGCCGCTTTCGGTATGCTTATGTCTATTAATTCGCGCAGGCGTTTGTTATCACGTTAATGGCTGAAGCCGTCTGCAGGCCAGAACAACTCGTTGACTCGCGGCGGACACACACCGCACCCTCCCGCTCCCCTCGCGTTTCCCGCTCGATGCTGCTAATTGCGGCGATGCTCGTAACCGTGGGGGTCCACGCGGCTACGGATATCCGTCGGGGCGCCATCGAGCGCGGTCCGTTTTTGGGTCGCGCACCGGTACAGGAGTTCATCGACACGATTGTCCAGCGACACAGCTTCGACCGCGCTGCGCTCGTGGCATTGTTTGCCGGCGCGCAACGCCAGAATCGCGTACTGGAGCTGGTATCCAAGCCGGCCGAGGGCAAACCGTGGCGGGAGTATCGCCAGATATTTCTCACGCCCGAGCGCGCGCGCGAGGGCGTAAAGTTCTGGCAGGCGAACGAAGATATGCTCGAGCGCGCACAAGAGACCTATGGCGTCGCGCCGGAGGTGATCGTTGCGATCATCGGCGTGGAGACTTACTACGGCAGGCAAACCGGCGGCTTCGACGTGTTCGACACGCTGGCGACGCTGGGATTCGATTATCCGCCGCGCGGCCGTTTCTTTTTGAGCGAGCTGGAGCAGTTTCTGTTGCTTACGCGTGAGGAAGCGATCGATCCCGCTTCGACAGAGGGTTCCTACGCGGGCGCCATGGGCAAAGGTCAGTTTATTTCCAGCAGCTATCGCGCCTATGCCGTGGACTTCGACGAGGACGGCAAGCGTGACCTGTGGAGCAGCAACGCCGATGCCATCGGCAGCGTCGCAAACTACTTCAAACGCCACGGGTGGCGCGAAGGCGCGCCGGTAGTGATGCCCGCGAAAATCGAGGGCAATCACTATAAGAAGTTGCTCGACGCCGGTCTCAAACCGAAGTTTAGTCAGAACGATCTGCGTATTCATGGCGTAAAGATGGAGGAAAAGTTGCACCCGCAAACGCGCCTGACACTGGTAGCGCTCGACGGAGCAAAAGGGCGCGAATACTGGGTGGGCCTGAACAACTTCTACGTGATCACGCGCTACAATCACAGCCCGCGCTACGCCATGGCCGTGCACCAGCTTGGCGAGCGCCTGAAGAAGCTCAAGCGCCGCGCCGATGAGGCGGATGCGCGGAGGGGGCGGTAATCCAATGTACAGATTCTGCGCGAGTGAGCCCCCGCAACCGTGCGGAAAAAGCGCTGCTCACACAACAGCACCCTGGACCTTCCTCCTTTGGAAAAGGAGAGCCTCGCGGGAGCGATTAAAGCCCTTCGTCGGCCTGACTGTCGTCGTGTTACTCGCCGCGTGCATCAGCAAACCACCGGCCCCCCGACCGCCTCCCAAGATCGAAGTCGCGCCCGAGCTCGCGCCGCGCGCCGAGCCCAGGAGCAAGTACGGCAATCCGCCATCCTATGTTGTGCTCGGTAAACGCTATTACGTCATGGACCGCAGCGATGGCTACGCGGAGCAGGGCATCGCGTCGTGGTATGGCAGGAAATTTCACGGGCGTCGCGCATCGAGCGGCGAGACCTATGACATGTACGCGATGACCGCGGCGCACAAATCGTTGCCGCTGCCGACTTACGTGCGCGTAACCAATCTGGCGAACCAGCGGTCGGTCGTGCTGCGCGTGAATGACCGCGGACCATTTCATGACAACCGGATCATCGATCTCTCTTACGCCGCCGCGTGCAAGCTCGATATCCTGCGCGAGGGCACCGGTCTGGTCGAAGTGCGCGCCCTGTCACCGCCGACACCCCGTGCAGTGGCTACGGTAAGCGAAGCCCGCGCCCCAACCGGCGAACCGCAACTGTTTGTGCAAGCCGGGGCCTTTGTGGAGCGGCGCAATGCCGAGCGCCTGCGTGCGCAACTCAGCGCCAAGGCGCTCAGAAATGTCCGGATACAAGCGGGCAAGGTGAGTACGCAGCCTGTTTATCGCGTGCGGCTTGGTCCGTTTTCGTCTGTCGAGGCGAGCGACCTGGCCGTCGAGCAACTCGATGCAATCGGCGTGCAGGGGCATCGCGTGGTTGAGTAAGAAATTTTTCGTAGCCGCCGCAAACCAAAATAAAATCGCCGGGCAGCACGGTGTTCGCTGACAAAATAGAGTTTCACTCGCTCAGGCGCTAGAATGCCGACCGTGCCACGTCGTTCACTCTCTCTGTTGATCCTGATCTCGCGCGCCGCCGTTTTCGCGCTCTTGCTGGCTGGCGCGGCCTTACACGCGGCAACAATGCCGGTTCCCGCGCCACCCGCGGTCGATGCCAGGAGTTACCTGCTCATTGATTTCAACAGCGGTGTGGTGTTGGCGCAAAGCAATGTGGACGAGCGCGTCGAACCGGCGAGCATTACCAAGATCATGACGGCTTACGTCGTCTACCAGGCGTTGAAGCAAAACACCATCAGCGCGCAGGACGAGGTTACGGTGAGCGAAAAGGCGTGGCGCAGCATCGGTTCGCGGATGTTCCTGGACGTTGGAACGCAGGTGTCGCTCGAAAACCTGTTGCTGGGCATGATCGTCCAGTCCGGTAACGACGCCAGCGTGGCGCTGGCCGAGCATGTCGCGGGCACCGAGCAGGCATTCGCGGGCCTGATGAACAATTTCGCCAGGCATCTCGGCATGACCAACACGAACTATGTCAACGCTACAGGCTTGCCCGACCCCGAGCACTACACCACTGCGCGCGATATCGCCACGCTGACGCGCGCGCTGATTCGCGATTTTGCCGAACAGTACGGACGCTATTCCATCAAAGAATTCACGTACAACGGCATCAGCCAACATAACCGCAACAAACTGCTGTGGCGCGACAACGGCGTCGACGGCGTAAAAACCGGCTACACGGAATCGGCCGGCTATTGTCTGGTTACATCGGCCGCGCGCAATCACATGCGCCTGATCGCGGTAGTCCTGGGCGCCGCCAGCGAAGACGCACGCGCGGCGCATAATCAGGCGTTGCTGAACTACGGATATCAGTTCTACGAGACGCACCAGCTCTACAGCGCCGCCAAACCACTGTCGAACTCGCGCGTGTGGAAGGGCGACGTGGATACGCTGGACGTGGGCTTGGCGAATGATCTTTATGTCACGATCCCGCGTGGACGTTACAAGTCACTGAGCGCCGCCCTGGAGTTATCGAAGTTGCTTGAGGCGCCTATCGACAAGGGTCAGCGCCTCGGCACCGTGCGGGTGATGATTGGCGACAAGTCGTTGACCGACGCGCCGCTGGTGGCTCTGCAAACCGTCAGCGAGGGCGGCATGTTGCGTGTGCTGATGGATAGCGTGTTGCAGTACTTCCGGTGAAGAACGCTTATCTCAACGGCGAAAGCCGCAACCGCCAGTTGCTCGAGAGTGAGGCATGAACACCGAGCGCCTGCTCGAGTTTCCGTGCCGATTCCCGATCAAGGCCATCGGGCTTGCGGACGCGGATTTTCGCGACCGCGTAGCGGCCATCGTCGCGGGCCATGCCGCCGATTTCGATCAGCAGGCTGTCACCGTCGCGCCCAGCCGCAACGGCAAGTACGTGAGCGTCACCGTGGTGATCGAGGCCACCAGCCAGGCGCAGCTCGACGCCATCTACAAGGAGCTCTCGGCCTGCGAGCAAGTGATGATGGCACTCTAACCCAGGATATTGCACCAGGGCGCTCCGTGACGTCGTTTTATGGCAATGGTTCAGTCACTTATGAGAACATTGGCGAGTAACGAAATGCCCCCGAGCCTGCTATCCGGTTTTTGGGCAGGTATCTGAACGTCCAGCCCTCACCCAAAACTCCGGATCCTGGTGCAATGTCCGGGTTAATGTGAGCACTGTTGTCGTCCGCAAGCTGGGTTTGCGGACCTACCCGCCGGTGTTCGAAGCCATGCATGCCTTTACGGCCGGCCGCGGGCGCCACACGCGCGATGAGTTCTGGCTGGTCGAGCATCCCCCCATTTTCACGCTCGGGCGCAGCGGCAAGCGCGAGCACATACTCGACGCCGGCGATATTCCAGTGCTGCAAGTGGACCGCGGCGGGCAGGTTACCTATCATGGCCCCGGGCAGGCGGTGATTTACCTGCTCATGGATCTGCGGCGCCGGAATCTCGGCGTGCGCCAGCTGGTCCATGGCATAGAGCGCGCCATGATCGACTGTCTGGCGGGGTACGGCGTAAACGCGAGCGGCAGGGAAGGCGCGCCCGGCGTGTATGTCGAGGACCGCAAGATCGCCGCGCTCGGGTTGCGCATCCGGCGCAGTTGCAGCTATCACGGCTTGAGCCTGAACGTCGATATGGATCTGTCGCCCTTCACGCGCATCAATCCTTGCGGCTATGAAGGGCTCGAGACGACGCAGCTCAAGGATCTGGGCGTCGATGTCGGCCTCCAAAGCGTTAGCGAAGACTTGTGCGCACGGTTGGCATCGCAATTCAACTACGCGGAACTGACATTCGAATGAAGAGCACGCCACACAAAGTCATTCAGGGCGAAAAACTGCGCGGGGCCGCGAAAATGGCGCGTATCCCGGTCAAGTTCGAGCCCACCACTGACCGCCCGCGCAAACCGAAATGGATTCGCGCCAGATCACCCGGCAGTCCTGAAGTGCGGCGGCTCAAAAGAGTCCTGCGCGAGATGAATCTGCACACCGTATGCGAAGAGGCCTCCTGCCCGAACATCGGCGAGTGCTTCGGCAAGGGTACGGCCACGTTCATGATCATGGGCGACATCTGCACACGCCGTTGTCCGTTCTGCGACGTCGCGCACGGCCGTCCCAATGCACTCGACCCGGACGAGCCCGCCAACCTCGGCAGGACCATCGGGGCGATGGGTCTACGCTACGTCGTCGTCACGTCGGTCGATCGCGACGACCTGCGCGACGGCGGCGCCGGCCACTTCGCGGCCTGCATCGAGCACATCCGCGCCGACAACCCCGGCATTCAGATCGAAATCCTCGTGCCGGACTTTCGCGGCCGCCGCGACGTGGCGCTGGAGATTCTACGGCAGGCGCCGCCGGACGTGTTCAATCACAATCTCGAGACCGTGCCTCGGCTCTACAAGCTCGCGCGCCCGGGCTCGGACTACCAGTGGTCGCTGGACCTGATCAAACACTTCAAGGCCTCGCACGCGAGCGTGCCCACCAAGTCCGGACTGATGCTCGGGCTCGGCGAGACCATGGAAGAAGTCGAGCAGGTCATGCGTGACCTGCGCAGCCACGATTGCGAGATGCTGACGCTGGGGCAATACCTGCAACCCAGTAACCACCACCTCCCGGTCGCGCGCTTCGTCACGCCGCGGGAGTTCGATCGTCTGGCGCTCGTCGGTGAGGACATGGGATTCACGCATGTCGCGAGCGGGCCGATGGTGCGGTCTTCATATCATGCGGATCGCCAGGCGGCGGGGGTTTTGGGATAAAAGCCGACCCCTTAAACTTAAAAGCTCCAAAGCTCCGGTCAAACACCACGAAAGTAATACAGCACAGCGGTCTCAAGCGCACGAACGGGAGATGAGCGGTAGGGAGATAAGGCGGCGGAGTGAAAAGGGGCACCAGAAACATCCTGGCGCCCCGCATCTTTACTCCACAGAGGGGCTTCCCCCAGGAGTTCGGTGTCGTGTTCAACCCGCATGATTAAAATGTCAAGCGCGGACATCGCGTCCAACATAAGGCCCTCGCTTTCCTCTCGGTCGGAGCCGCGAAGAGCGAGCCAGATCTGGCGAAATGCGTCTCGCAACTCGCACGCCGTCGCTAGTACACGAGCTACCTGCCTGGCCGGAGCCAACGGGTACTCGACCACCTTTATTTCTGCCCCTAGGTCGTGGAGCCAGCGCTCCGCCGACGCAATCGCCTCTTGAGGCGACACTGACAGCATCGACCATGCCGGCGTCCCTTTCCATGTGTTGTACGCATCATCCACGAGCTTGCCCTGCTCTTGCAGGACATGTGTCCGCAGTGGATTCCGATCATCCATGATCTCGCTCCTTGTGAACGAGCCTTCAGCCGGGCTGAAGACGAATTTAAAAGTTAGGTCACAGCTCGCGCTGTCGCCCGACCCAGTGTTGGCACTGGGTTGACCTTAGGGGCATTGAAACACGCACGACTCCAGCGGGAATCGTTGCCGTGGCTCCGCTCCTCCCCGGGAGACGAGGTTTGAGCAGCAGCCGGAAAACACGGCCCGAAAAAAGAAAGGGGCCAGAATAAGGGGTTATCTGTCACCCAATGGACCCGATATAGAGGGGCAACGTACATGTTATAACATAGTCGTGCGAACACCGGCTCGTCACAATGAATCACGATATCCGGATACGTGTACAGACCGCTGCGATCGACCCTCACGCGCATATCGTTTGTCAATACCCGGCACGGACCGGTCTTTAGTTGTCTATTGAGCTCAAACGCCGCGTTCACGACAATCTGATTGCGGCGATAGCTCGCGCCCGTCATGGCGAACACTTCGCCGCGCAGAAACTCATGTCGCTCCCCGGAGCGTCGTTCGAAATCGAGATACGCAGTCTCGCTCAACGCAGCATCTTGTCGAGTGCCCATTGTGGGCGCGCAGTGTTCCTGGTTTCGGGATATGTTCATCATAGACCTTTTTGCACGTTCCCTACATGGGTTGGATTTCCGGCGGCTAACAATCGTTGCTGAAGCTCAGCCACACTAAAAACAACTCATCATCCAGATAAACCACTCCCTCCTCGACCAACACCGACACCGCAACCACACGCTGATTCAAACAAGGCCCACTCACACAAAACCCGTCCTCGATTCGAAGCTCCGCCCCATGCGTCGAGCACATGATCAGCTCCTTGTCGACGTCGAGAAACTGATCGGGCAGCCAGTCCAGCGGTGTGCCGGTGCGCGGGCAGGCGTTCCGGTAACAGTACACTCCGCCTTTTTTGCACACCACGAAGATATATAGTGTGGCTCAGTGCCATCTCCTACCGCGAACCCTTTGAGCCCGGGAGGAAAACCCTTTTTAGATCCGGCAGGACCGGGCCCACGATTGTGGCCCCGGTCCTGCGTCGGGGGGTCAGGGGCGCGAGACTGCGCTCTTGACTTCGTCGACTCGCCCTGTTTCTTGTCCAGGGCATACCATGATCTCGGTATTCCCAGACTCCGCGCCAACCAAAAAA
>JBPCXK010000174.1:0-3000 GCA_051008635.1 Gammaproteobacteria bacterium | reverse complement strand
CCTCTATTGGCGTCGTTTGCCTTCGTGCTGAGCGGCACGGTGATTGGACTTGCAAAGGGCGCACTCGAAGGCTTCGTCGAGGCGACACGTTCGCGCATGACGACCTATACGCGCGCCAAGGCCGCCGACTTCAGCGGTGTGCAGCAAAAAGTCGGCGAAGCCGCCTCTTTAGTGCGCGCCGCCGAGTTGCTGCTCAAGGAGGACACGCGCGAAATGATGCAGCTCACCGAAGCAGGCGAGATTCCTGACATCGAACGCAAACTCAGCTACCGCCGCAACGGCACGTATGCCATCTCACTGGCGACCCGGGCCGTCGATCTCATGTTCGGCGCCAGCGGCGGGCGTGGATTGTTCGAAGACAATCCCATTCAGCGCGCATTTCGCGACGTGCACTCGGCGAGCGCTCACATCAACAACAACTGGGAGATCGCGGCGGTGTCTTACGGTCGCGTTGCACTTGGTCTGGAGCCGGACAGTGCGCTACTGTGAAGCGCACCGGCGGTCGGCTTCCTTCAACGAATCGGCACTGTTCCCCAGCAATCGATGAACATTGATGACTCGAGCCAGGACCATGATTTTGGCTATCTGACGGCCATCGCCGGCTTGGCCAGCGCGGTCGCTTTGATCGTCATCATGTTTGCCACCTCAGGGCAGGTCTGAGCGCATCAACTCGCAGCAAAGAGCCGGATTCAACGAAGCGCGTGCGACAGCCACATTGCGATCTGTGGGAAGTACAGAACCAACGCCAGGCCGACGATCTGCAGTCCGATAAAGGGCCACATCGCGTTGAATATCTCGTTCAAGGAAATGTCAGGCGGCGCGACGCCTTTTAGGTAAAAGCAGGCGGGGCCAAAAGGCGGAGTCAGGTATGACACCTGCATGTTCATCGTGAAAAGAATGCCAAACCAAACCGGGTCATATCCCAGCGCAACGACAACGGGTACGAAAATCGGCATCGTCAGCAGGCATATGCCGATCCAATCCATGAACGTTCCCATTACGATCAGTACGCCCATCATGATCAGCACAATGACCATCGGCTCGAACGGCAGCCCGGTAATCAGTCCTTTCATGTATGACGTGCCGCCCATTATGTTGTAGATGCCGATCAGTGCGTTCGCACCGAACGTCAGCCAGATCAACATCCCAACAGTCTGCATACTCTGCATCAACGAACTCTTCAACAGAGAAAAGTTGAGCTCTTTTCGAATCGCCGCAGACAGAAAAGCGCCCGCCACGCCAACACCGGCTGCCTCGGTTACCGAGGCAATGCCACCGTAGATGCTCCCCAATACCCACAAGATAACGAGAAAAGGCAACACGAGCCCCTTCAGCAGACGCAGCTTTTGGGCACGTGAAATGTTCAGTTCCGATTCTGTCGGAATGGGCCCGAGACTGGGATTAATCCTGCACCGGACTATGATGTAGACCAGGTACAGGCTGGCCAATAACACACCCGGTAGGGAGCCCGCCACGAACAAATCGTTGATGGAGACGTTCGCCGTAAGCCCATAAACGATCAACACGACGCTCGGTGGAATGAGCGTGCCCAGGGAACCGCCCGCGCAAATGGTGCCCATCGCGAGTCGCCGGTCGTACTTCAGGCGCAGCATCTGCGGCAGGGCCAGCATGCCGAGCAAAACGACCTCGCCGCCGATGATTCCCGTCATCGCCGCTAGAAAAACGGCGACGATCATCGTCTGAACGGCGACCCCTCCTCGCAGACGGCCGGCGAAGATATACATCGCGTCGTATAAATCTCTGGCGACACCCGAGCGCTCCATCACGCAAGCCATCAAGACGAACAAAGGCACGGATACGAACACATACTCCGTGACAAAGCCGCTTACCCGGCTCGCTATCAAGGGCAGGCCGCTGAATCCGAGCTGATACAAGGTGCAGCTCACGGCGATCGCCATCGTGACGTAGACCAGCGGCATCCCGGTCAGCATCAAGCCTATCATTGCCACCAGAATGAGCAATGAGATGGTTTCGATACCCATCACCTAGTCCTGCCCGCTCAAGCTCTAGCCTGCATCCAGTTTCGATTCCGTGGACAGGTTGCGGTAGCGACGCACCAACTTGAGAAGGTTACTGATGTTCTGCAGGCAGAACAGCGCAGCACCCACAACGATTGCGGGCTTGACAATCGCATACAGCGGTGGATCCCAGGAGCTGCCGGTTCGTTCCCATACGGCGAGCGCGCGCAAGCCCTTGCCCCAGGCTGCGTAGATAAGCAGGGCAATGACAATAAAGCCGAACACCACGGCAAAGATATCTAACAGTATTTGCCACCGCAGCGGCAACAGGTCGTAAGCGGCGGTAATTCGAATATGGGTATTTCGTTGCGTTACGTAGCCACTCGACCATAGATATCCCAGTGCACAGAGCAAGATGGTCAGCTCATGGGCCCAGGCCGTGGGTGCATTAAACGCGTAGCGCATAATGACTTCATAGACCGTAACGGCCGCCGCGATGAGATAAAAATAGCTAACGCTCTCGCCAACGAACAATGAAATCTTGTCAATCCATTTCATTGCGCGCAGATCTCGATCGTCCGATGGTCCAGTAACCCACAGCATGGCCGACCACTGACCGGGTCCTGGCACTCGTCAGTGATCGGCGGTTTGGCAAATGCATTGCCAAGTCGCGAACAATTTATTCCAACAAACCCATTTTCTTCATGAATGCGATGTTGGATTCATACGATTTCTTCGCAAGATCACTGCCCTTGGAAAATGCCTCCCAGGCGGTCATGGCAATCGCACGGAACTTGTCCCGTTCCGCCTGCGGCCAGTTGACTACGGTCAGGTCGCCGCCGCTCGCCACGTCTGCGGCCACCAGCTCACGGTCACTGATTTCGAGCTTCTGAATCAAATCCATCATCGCCGCGCGATACCAGACATCGAGGATCATCTGGTGGGCTTCGGAGAGCGCATCCCACTTGCCGTGGTTGACGGTGAAGTGCAATACCGGCATCGAGTGAATGCCTGGATAGAT
>JBPCXK010000173.1:0-4010 GCA_051008635.1 Gammaproteobacteria bacterium | reverse complement strand
GCCCTGGTGACTCGTAAGCGGGACGAACCCGTAGGGAAAGAAAAGGCACCGTACAGTGCTTATTGTCTGTTCCCCTACCGCCTCACACTCGAAATCGTCCCGGCCGGGGAGGTGGTAAGTGAACATGCCCCTCGTTGGTGGGAGAACTGCGACGCGACTATCCGGCTCCATAACAACTCTCCTCCTTAAGCGTTCGTTTCACCCAGAGCGTTCCGGGCTCAGTCACACGCGCATAGTCAGAGGGTTTGATGCCTACGGCTGCCCGAATGCAGCCGTGTGAGAAGGATAACATGGGCCCCTGGCAGCGGGGGTAAGCCCCCTTCTACCAGTTTGCACCGGAAAAAATTTGGCCCATCGGCAGTGCGACAACCATTCAAAGTTAAACCAGCCCGGACCAACTTGTCAACGAACCGGCTGGATGAGGCGATCAAAGGGCGCCGCGGCCGGCTGTGTGACAGCCTTGGGCAGTCCGCACCCGGTGTCTCGATGAGAAGATGATAGTGATTGCTCATCGGACAGCACGCCTGACAACGCCCGGTGAGCCGATCTTCGACATGGGCAACAGTCTCCGGAACGTCCTGTCCCCGTGGTTTTCATTAACCTGTAAAAGAACTCGGACTGTCTTTTTAGACACCGGGGGCAAGGTGGCCGGCGTTGTCATTGCTCAAATCGTGTTGTAGTCTATCGGGTATCGCGCTTCCATCCAGGCACTCGGGCGCAGCGGCAGCGCCGCGTTCTCATATACTCGCGCATGGCCACCAGGGTCTCGACCAGTGGCTGATCGCACTGCAATCACTTTCTCCACCGGCGTCGGCTGGCGCCGTGGCGTTTTCTCTGCATGAATAGAGCGATTTCTCCTGGGCGCGTTGCGATGCGCCCAGGAGAGCCAGTTTTCAGTCACCGCTTCCGCGGTGATACCTTTTGCTGACTGTGGTCAGCGCGCGCCTGCATCGGGTCATCAAGGCGTGGTGGTGAGGCGTGATCAGATCGCGGCTTCGCTACGATCCGTTACCAGGCCGCCGGACGGCGGCTTGGACTCGTAACCTCTCTGGGCTTGTGGAAAGGAAGATAGCGAGAGCCCTTTGTCGCTTCGGACTCTAACGGAAAGGAAAGAAACCCCCGCCTCTAGAGTGGGGCGGACATAAGGAGATGGCGATGACTCAAAAACCGTTGGTGCTTGTCGTGGATGACTGTTCAGACACGCGAGACATCCGCCAAGGCTGGTTGGAGGAGAAAGGGTACCCATTCGAGACAACTGTCATTGCGGTGGCTCCGGAGATATTTAGGCGCCTGCATCCGCAAGTGGTGGTGATCCACTACGTGCATACGGAAGAAACAGGTCTAGAGTTGATAGAAGAAATGTACACGCTTGTTCCGGAAACGTTGTTCGTCCTCATGAGCGGCGCAAATGATCTGCTCCAGCGGGAAATCCGCAGGAGCCTGTGCAGAAATCCGTCTTCGATATTCGCCGACGACAGCCTCCTCAAGAAGGCAATCTTGAGGCAGCTTGACAAAGATGGGCTGTTTGAGGCCATTGAGAGATTCTGGTAGTTTGTAAACGGAGGAGGGCTCCAAGGGAGTCCTCCTTCTCCCTTAACAACGAAGCGAGTGTTGTGTCCTAAAAGCCAGGTCATAGGGTCGAGCCAGAGGTGAGAGGTCTGATCGGGGCCCTGTACCCAACAGATTTTCCGCCCCTCCGTACATTAAAGCGTCAAAACCGTGTCAAAACCCTTTCATGCCCTGCGCCGCCTTTTGCCAAGATGATAAGTCAACGCCAAAGCAATGCAGTGGCGCAACTCCTCGACAGCAATCTCGTCGCTCTCACCGAATACGATGCTCCTGTTCCCCTCGAACCTGAACGCATCGCCATACATCTCTCTGAACGAGTCGACCAGCGTAGTGTGGCAGTTGAAGTACATCGCGTACCGCCCTCCACGCGATTTGACCTGATCGATCCTGATCGTGCTCCCGCTTTTGGTCTTCGCCGTCAGGTAACTCGGCTGTCCCCATCCCAACGTTTCTTCCAGCTCGCCTACACCGTTGGTTCGCGATGCGGTATCGAATATTAACTGGCGCAGGAACAGCAGTTTTTTATTGATCTTTGCCGGGTAAGACGCAAAAACCGCCGCAACTTCCGGGCTCATGGCAGCAGGACTTCCAAATCATCGTGCTCGGCAGCAATCGTGGTTCGTTGAATCATGCATCAGACGTTGGCACTGGCATCTGATGTGCTCAACCTGCAGCTACACCGAATCACCCCCCAAACTGCCGCTGCGCATCAAGAATCAACCCCGGCAAACCCTGCATCGAGCTGCCGCCGAGGCGTTGGGCGGCGGATTCGCGACCAAGCCGGGCGAGCTCGGTCATCGGGCCGGAGCGAATCGCGCCGGTCGGGCAGATTTCCTCGCAGGCGCGCGGCATGTCGAGCGGGCGCTCCTTGCCGGGCGTCTGGCAGAAGTTGCATTTTTCCATCTTGCCGGCCTTGGCGGAGAGCTGCGGGGCGTTGAACGGACAGGCCCAGGCGCAGAAGCCGCAACCGATACATTTGTTCTGATCAACGGTCACGACGCCGGTCTCGGCGCTCTTGCTGATCGCCGTCACCGGGCAGGCATTGCGGCACGGCGCATCGCCGCAGTGCATGCACGCCATGGAGACGTTCATGGCCTGCACGTCAGGGTAGGTACCTGATTCGATCTTGACGACCTCGCGCCAGCGCGGGCCGACCTCGATCTCGTTCCAGGACTTGCACGCGATTTCGCAGGCGTGACATTTCACGCAGCGCTTGTGGTCGAAATAGAATCCATGTTGCACGCTTGTTCTCCTGCTTGGTTGTTACGCTGCCGGCCGCACGCGCACCTTGCACTCGTTGTAGCAATTGGCGCCGGTGATGGGATTGGTATGCGTGTCCATCAGGTTATTCGAGTGCGCGCCCTTGCCCTTCGCGGTCGAGCCCATGGCCCAATGGCCGAAACCGTGACCGTGGCGGATGCTGACGCAACCCGGCACCAGGCCCTCGACCACCTTGGCCTTGATCCTGATGCTGTCCTTGGGTGATTCCACCGTGACGTAGTTGCCATCGACGACGCCGTACTTCGCCGCATCCACACTGTTGATCTCGACCAAGTTCTCGCCGCAAATCTCCATCAGCAACGGATTGTTCTGCGTCACGATGTTGCAGTGCATGCTGAACTTCGAGTGCGTGACCTGCAGCGGAAAGTCACTGTCCGGCATCACGGTGCGGTCTGTGTACACAGGGTATGGTTCGAAACCCGCATCGGCGTACGCCTGGGAAAAGATCTCGATCTTGCCGGACGCCGTCGGCATGCCGTCGGGCACGCGGTTGTAGCGCACCTCGCCCGCCCAGAAACCTTTGGCCTTGAGCTCCTCGACCGACATCGGCACGTCTTTCATCATGAGCTCGCCCCAGTCTTCCCATTTTTCGTACGGGAAGTGCTGGCCCCAACCCATCTTCTCCGCGATGCCTTTGACAATCTCGTAGGGCGGTTTGGATTCGCCCACCGGCGCCACCGCGGGCTGGCACAGCACCACTTCGGGACCGAGCCACATGCCCTGGCGGATTTCCGCCTGTTCGTAGAACGAGGTCTCCGGCAACACGATGTCGCACTCCAGCGCGGTCTCGCTCATGTACAACTCGCAACACACCGCGAACTCGAGATGCTTGAACATCTCCTGCATGCGATCGCGATTCGGATCGCTCATGACCGGATTGGTCGACTGCACGAACAGACCCTTGATCGGATAGGGATCGCCGTCGATCACGGCATCCGGCAGACGCGAATTCGGCAGATCCGGCGCGAGCGGATAACCCATGGCAATATGAAGCGGATCCTTCTGCGGTGCGCGTTTGGCGTCTTCGGGGATTTCGACAGGCGCGCCCAAAGGGGCCCAGTCTTTCAGATGCAGATTGCCGGGCTTGTCCACCTCGCCGCACAGCGCATCGAGGATATAGCAGGCGCGGCCCGCGTCGGCGCCGTTGGTGTAGTAACCCG
>JBPCXK010000172.1:0-5491 GCA_051008635.1 Gammaproteobacteria bacterium | reverse complement strand
GCAGGCAGCGCATCTTGGACGCGCGGCCTTGGACCATAGGGCCGGCTATGCTCCGGCGGCCGGGCGTCCAACATGCGCAGCCTGCTTGCCCCAAAATTCCAAATCCTGGTGAGAAATGCGGGCTAGGTGGTTACCAGCTTCAAATTCGGCCAAATATCCAGCAGGAGCGGTTGCGGGTTGGAAAGAATCGACCTGAGCTCCTGCTTACGCGTCTCGCCGCAATCAAGCGACAAGCGAGCAGCGACTGAAGTGCTTCCACTTTTGTTCGACCAGCAGAACACCGATGTGACGTTGTTGAGTGTCCTCGCCGTTTGCAACACGTTTCGACCCAGGCTCGGCTGCCTCGCTCTGATTAAGTCAGTTTGGGAAATTGTAGGGGCGTAGTGCTCAAAAAACGCCGTCTACGCTCCATGGCGGACACCTACATAGTGCAACAACGGTTCGGGGTCTTCCTCCAGTGCTTGAGGTGTGGATTCATGCGGTAGTGAGCCGTTTTCGAGAAACACGACGCGGTCGGCGATGCGTAACACCGCATCCACTTTTTGTTCGACCAGCAAGACGCCGACACCTTGTTGTTTGAGTGTGCTCGCCGTCTGCAAGATGGTTTCTACAAGGCTCGGTTGCAGGCCTTCGCTCGGTTCGTCGAGCAACAGGTAGTCGGGTTGGGTGCACAGGGCACGCGCCGTCGCCACCATCTGTTGTTGACCGCCGCTCAGGGTGCCGGCGCGTTGCCGCAGTCGGGGTTTGAGCTCGGGAAACAGGTCCAGCGCCCAGGCCAATATGTCTTGTCCGCTGTTGCGGACAAGCAAGCCCATTTCGAGATTCTCCTGCACGCTCAGATGCGAGAACAATCGCCGGCCCTGCGGCACATAGGCAACGCCGAGCTTGGGTACCTCATGCGCGGGTAGCGTCGAGATGTTGTTCTGGTCCAACGATATCGAGCCGGTGCGGACTCGAATCAAGCCCATAATCGCCTTGAGCGTCGTAGTTTTGCCGGCGCCATTGCGGCCGAGCATGCCGAGTATTTCGCCCTTGTCCAGCGTTAATGAGATCCCATGAAGAATCTGCACGCTGGCGTAGTGGCAACTCACATTGTCCAGTGTCAGGCTCATGCGCCCAGATACACGCGCTGCACTTCTTCGTTTTGCGAGATGGCCTGCGGCGTGTCTTCGGCGATGATGCGGCCCTGATCCATGACGGTGATTCTGTGTGCAAGTTGCAGCACGAATGGCATGTTGTGCTCGATCAGTAAAATGGTCACGCGTTTGGATATCGATCTGATGAGCTGATCCAGCCCGTCTATCTCGCTTTGTGCAAGCCCCTGCGTGGGTTCATCCAGAATCAGGAGCGATGGTTCGAGCGCAAGCGTCATAGCGACTTCGAGGAGCCGCTGATGGCCGTATGGTAGCTCTCCGGCGGTCTTGTCCGGCACATTCGACAAGCTCACGTCGTTAAGCGCGCGGTCCACACGTTCGGCGATTGCGCTCTCGCGCAACCCCAGTTTTGCATGCCAGTTCCGCGCAAGACATTGTTGAGCCGCAATCGCAACGTTCTCGTAGCAGCTCAGTTGTTGGTAAATGCTCGTTACCTGAAACGCGTACACGATGCCGAGCCGGGTGCGGTTCCATGGCGCGAGATGGGTGATATCGCGCTGTTCGAACTCGATACGCCCGCTGCCTGGTGGCACACGACCGCAAACGAGGCTCACGAGTGTCGTCTTGCCGGCGCCGTTGGGTCCGATAAGCCCGCGAATTTCATCCTTTGGCAGCGCGAAATCGACACCATCGACGGCCGCCACGCCGCCGAAGTGTTTGCTCAAGCTCTGCGTTTGCAGCAGCGTCACGGGAGCCATTTGAGCCACCTGTCGCGCAGCGTCCCCATGATGCCCTGCGGGAAATACAGCACCAGCAGCAACAGGCTGCCACCGACCACAAACAGATACGCCGACGTATAACTGCTGGTGATATCGACGAGATAAAACATGAGTCCCGTGCCGAGCAGCGGCCCGATGATCGTGCCCGCGCCGCCGAGCAGTGTCCACAGCAGTGGGTAGATCGAGTACAAAATCGCGGCGAATGAAGCGCCGACGTACGAAAACAGCAGTGCGTAAGTGGCGCCTGCCGCGCCTGCCATGGCGCCGGAAATCGCCAGCGCCAGCATCTTGTTCAGGTAGGTGTTGTAACCCAGCAGGCGCGTGCGTTCTTCATTTTCGCGAATGGCGATCAGCGCGCGACCGATGGGTGAGGTGATCAGCAGGATGCTGATCGCGAAACAGGCGGTGAACACGATCCAGGCGACGTTGAATTTGACGTTCGCATCGGCCAGTGGAAAGCTGGCGCCAAACAGATCGATCGAATTGATGGTGCTCGACAAGGTAAAGCCCTGATCGCCCAGCGTGACTTTGTTGAAGTACAAGATAAGGAGATAAGCGGCCTGGCCAAACATCATTGTTACGATCAGGAACGAAACGCCGCTGGTGCGCAGCGCAAAGGAAGCAAACACGATCGCCCACATCATCGCCGCACCGACGCCGATGAAAAAGCCGCTCAGCGCGGTGAATTCGAGGTAGTAGACGCTCAGGCCCGTTCCATACATGCCGGCTGCGAAAAACATCGCGTGGCCGAGGCTCATAAGCCCCGTGTAGCCGAACAACACGTTATAGGCCATCGCAAACGTGGCAAGCACCATGATGCGCGCAAGGTTGGTGTGATGGTAAGCGGGTAGTACAAACTGCGCGCAAAACAGCACGGCGATGATTGCAAGGTGCAGGGCTACCACTTTGCCCGTCGCGCGTCTGCTCAAGATTGACCGTCTCCGAACAACCCGCCGGGTCTTGCTATGAGCACGGCGGCGACCGCCAGCGTGGCGAGTATCTTCGCGAGCGTGGGCGAGAAGAACACCGAGATCATCCCGTCGCTGATGCCGATGAGAAACGCGGCGACGATAGTGCCCCTGAGGCTTCCTAGTCCGCCGATGATGACCACGACGAACGACAGCAGCAGCGGGTCTAGCCCCATGAGATAGTGCGCTTGCTGAACGGGCACGATGAGCACACCCGCCACCGCGGCAAGCATCGCGCCCAGCGCAAACACGGTAGCGTAAACGCGCCGCACCGGCACGCCGAATGCCTGTGCAATTTCAATATCCTGCTGTGTAGCACGCATGTACAAGCCGAGCTTGGTGCGCTTCATCGCATACCAGGTGCCCAGCAATATCGTCGCCGACAAACCGGCGACAACGAGCTTGTATCCGGAATAGCCAAACCACGGAAATTCGATGCGCCAGTAAAACGGTGCCGTGACCGGACGCGCTTCCGGGCCGTAAAACGTCAACGCGAGCTGCTGAATGATGTACAGCAAGCCGATGGTGGCGACGATGGTGGACTCGGGGTTGTAGTTCACCCGCCTCAATATCCCCCAATCGGCTGCGAGCGCGATAGCGCCGACGATGATGGGCGCGACAAAAAGCGCGAGTGCGAAGCCCGCCAGCGCGTTGTTCTCGAACAGGCTTGCGCACAACCATGCTAACACGGCGCCGAGCATATAAAATTCACCATGCGCCACGTTGACGATACGCATCACGCCAAAGACGAGTGACAGACCCAGCGCGGTCAGCGCGAGTACGAATGCGGTGACGGTTCCTTCCAGGAAGGCGAGGAACAGGTGGGGACCGAGGTCCATTTATCTTGTATTCAACGTGTGCAAAGTGAATACTGCTTTTTCCCCCGGCGAGAGCTCAGGGTTTCTCTCTCCGCGGATAGCAATGGCGTTGTCAGTCTCTTGCGGAAGCCAGTTACGCGGTTTCTGCGGGTGCGGCTTCAGAGGGTGTCGTTAACTCCATTGCACCCGTAGGTTGGTGCTGAGCGCAGCGAAGCCCAACGAGCAATTGCCTGAGATACCGTTGCAGGTTGGGTTTCGCTTCGCTCAGCGCCAACCTACGGGTGCTGTCGTGGACTTTTGCGACCCACAGAAGTGCTTCGAATTTATCCCGGAGGGATCGCAAGCCTCACAACGCCTGCGTCGTGTAGTCCGCTTCCGCTTCGTACATGCCGTCATCGATGCTGGTCTTGTGCACGACATTCAGCTTGCCGCCCGCGACCTTCGAGACGAACTGCTGCCCGTAACACTGATGCACCTTGCCGTTGAAAACTTTGGCGCCCTGCGGATGTTGCATGCTTTCTTCGTAACCTTCGGTTTTTTCCAGTGTCTCGATCAGCGCGGGATAGTCTGCCGGCCCCTTGTAGCCGCTTTGCTCGACGGCCTGCTTGATCGCGAACAGGGTTTCCCAGCAGCCGAACATATGCGAGTTCGCCGATACGTCCTTTGCGTCGTCGACGCTGGCGCCGTTGTCGTCAATGCCCACGGCTTTGCGATAAGCCGCCACATGCTCGGTGGCATAACCGTCCGCGTAGCGCGGCATGGCCTCCCACAAATAGGTGCCGTCGAGGAAACCCAGACCGGGACTTGCGATGTCTACGCCCTCGAGCGAGTCGATGAAGCCGAAGATCTCGGGGCGTTTCGAACCAAAGTGTTCGCCCATTTCCTTCACGAACGTCAGCACGCCCGGGCCCACCATTACGTGATACAAGACCTCTGTATCGGGCGGAATACGCGGAAAATATTTCGTATAAGAGGACTCGGTCGGCGGAATCGCGAGCTTCTCGATCACTTCACCGCCGCGCGCCTTGGCCGCGGCTGTCATGAAGTCGCGGTGGTCATAGCCAAACGCGTAGTCGGGAAAGATCATAGCGATCTTCTTGCCGAGTTTGTCCATGAACCAGGACGACACCGCCGTGACCTGCGCACGCACGTCTGTGATGCCCGGCTGAAACACATAGCGATTGAGCTTTCCGGAGGCGACGTGATAGCCCTCGCTCACCACGAAGTAGGGGATTTTCAGTTCGCCTGCGCGCGGGGCCGAACCGATGACGACGTGCGAAAAGAGCGGGCCGTAGACAAAATCGACCTTGTGCTGCACCGCGAGTTTCTCGACCACCTCGGCGCCCCGCTTGGGGTCCGTGCCGTCATCCTCGGGCACGATTTCGACCGGCCGCCCGGCAATGCCGCCCATGTCGTTGATGACTTTCGTGGCGGCGTTGGTCGTGCGCTCATACCAGCGCCCGTACAAGGCGCCGATGCCCGTGCGATGCACCTGAAAACCGATTCGGATAGGCTTGTCGCTGCCCGCGGCGTAAGCGCTGCGAGCGAGCAATTTGGGCAATGTGGGGACGGAGGCCGCGACCGCGCCGGCACCGGCAATCGCCAGCGAGCTTTTGATGACCCTGCGGCGCGCGCCGTCGGTTTGGGATTCCTGCGCGCCGAACCGGGCGCCGGACTTGTTTTTCATCGCCGTCTCCTCGCTTGATTTTGTTGTATCGGGCTGGTACTCCGTCAAACTGATATTGACGAGCTCAGCGGGACGAGAAGCGGATAGCCACTGTTATCGTCCCGCCCTGCGGGAGCCCCGCAAATGCGCCACTGCCGCGTTGCAG
>JBPCXK010000171.1:0-3054 GCA_051008635.1 Gammaproteobacteria bacterium | reverse complement strand
TGACGTACCTGGAATCCGTCGTCAACGCCACATGGCAACGGCGCGACAGCGATTCGAGGCCGACGATGGCCGCGGTCAGCTCCATCCGATTGTTGGTAGTCCGGGATTCACCGCCCTTCAGGGTTTTCTCGCGATCCTTCCAGAGCAGCACCACGCCCCAGCCGCCCGGGCCCGGGTTGCCGCGGCACGCCCCGTCGGTGTAGATCTGGACCCGATTAGCCATTTGTCCCCTCGCGCGCCGTGGGTTTGGCCAACCCTGTGATGACGCGCCGGCGCGGCAACCACGCTGTTTTCAGCGGTGTAACCTTGGCGACCTTCTTCTGCGCCATCAGCACATACACGCCGCCGGTGAAGGGGGCGATATAGCGAACACCTTCCACAAACGCCAGGCGATCATAAAGACGCTTGTACGGCACTGGCGGGCGATGGGCAATATAGCTGCAGCGCAGCGACTCGAACCCCAACAGGGACAACCAATCCTTGACCCGCGCATTGGTGTAGAAATGGCCGCACCATGGCACCCTGCCGCGACGCCGCAAGGCAAGCTGCCAGACGCCGAACAGACTCCATGGATTGAAACCGACGATGACGACGTGGCCCTGAGGGATAAGCGTGCGCTCGACCTCGCGCAACACCTGATGAGGATCCTGCGCGAAGTCGAGGCTGTGCATCAGCAAAATCAGATCGAGACTGTCAGGCTCGAACGGCAAAGCGTCCGGGCTACCGCACACAGTTGCGTTACGTTCGATCAAATCCATGTGAATGTGCGTTTTGATAGCGCAACGCTCGAGGAATTCGTGCTGCAGCGCAATGCTGCCGATCTGCAATGCGAAGTAACCGAACTGCTGCACCAGCATTGCGTCCAGATGCTTGCGCAGATCGTGCACGAGGCGCTCGCCTATGCCCTGACCGTACCAGTGACACAGCGACTCTGTCAGCGCCGCTGGCTCCAGGTGACAATGGTGGTTGCTTTTCATCGCCGCTGATATGCAATATGTCCGCTTCTGCTTGTGCTCGTTCCCCGCATACGGCTAAGCTTCTCCGATGCTGACCATCGTGCAGGCGAGCGCACGCGCCGTCACACCCATTATTCTAACCTTGTTTTTAGTGGCCTGCGCCGCGCCGGCCAAACTGCATCGCGGCTCCGCCCAGCCACACGACAAGACGCCGCCACCGACCGATGCGGATTCCGACCCGGATCAGCTCACGCTGCATATTCCTCCGTGGGCTTACGAGACGCCCGACATCGAGTTCCCTGCGCCGCAGGAAAGCCAGGACAACTCGATCTGGAGCCATCTGCGGGAGGGCTTTCAGTTTCCCGGCCGGGACGATCATCCAGCGGTGAAAGAGTACCTTGACTGGCATGCCGCGCATCCTGGCTATATGAAGCGCGTTACCGAACGCGCCGCGCCATACATGCGGCTGATTATGGATGAGATCCAAGCTCGCCAGATGCCGCTCGACCTGGCCCTGGTGCCGATCATAGAGAGTTCGTTTGTCCCCCAGGCCGTATCCTCGAGGCACGCCGCCGGTTTGTGGCAGTTCATTCCAACCACCGGTGACGTGTACGGGCTGAAACGCAATTGGTGGTACGACGGCCGTCGCGACGTGCTGGCCTCTACGCGGGCGGCGCTCACTTTTCTCAGTGAGCTGCACGAACGCTACGACGGCGACTGGCTGCTGGCGCTGGCTGCCTACAACGCCGGCCCCGGCACCGTGAATAAAGCACTGAAACGCAACCGTAAACGAGGCAAACCCGCCGATTTCTGGCATCTGGAGTTGCCCCGCGAGACCTCACGCTACATACCCAAGTTGCTGGCCGCCAAAACCGTTATCGAAGCACCAGAGCACTACGAAATCGAGCTGTTTCCGGTCCCGAACGAGGCCTATCTCACCAGTGTCGCTACCGGCGGTCAGATCGATCTTCAGGCGGCAGCAGACCTGGCCGGCATTGAGGCAGATGTGCTGTATCGCCTGAACCCCGGCTTCAACCGCTGGGCCACGGATCCACAAGGACCGCATGAGCTGCTGTTGCCGATCGACAAGGCAGATAAGTTCGAGCAGGCGCTGACGGGATTGCCAGGCGAAAAACGGGTGACCTGGTTGCGCCATAAAATCAAATCGGGCGACACGTTGAGTCATATCGCCGAGCAGCATCGGATCTCGGTGGCGGCGCTCAGACAAGCCAACAATATGAAAGACAACCGGATTCGCGCCGGTCGGTTTCTGCTGGTGCCGCGCTCGTTACGGGCGGCAGCGCCGCCGCCCAAAACACCTGAGTCGAAGCAAGGAGCACACAAAGACGCGGTTCATGTTGTGCGGATCAACGACAGTTTGTGGACGGTGGCGCGCAAATACGGCGTGACCATCGAGGACATTGCCGACGCCAGCGGCATCAGCATTGACTCCACGCTCCGGCCAGGGGACCGACTGACCATCGCCAGGCGGGCCAGGGCCTCGTTTGCAGCGGTCGAGCTGAAATCCGTACCAAGAAGAAGACCCCCCAGCCCCGCCCTGGGCGCTTTGAACCCGCTTCATACCGTCACGTACCAGGTCCGCCAAGGCGATTCGCTTTACCTGATCGCCCGCCGGTTCAAGGTGAGCATCGCCGATTTACGGCGTTGGAACGCGCTCAGCTCCAGCAATCTGATCAAGCCCGGCCAAGATATCACACTGCATGTGGACTCGGCGCAGCTCTCCCAGGACGGGTAGCCTGCCTATCTCACCGATTGTCTGCTGCGGGCCGCCGATATGGCCCTATCTTCAGGCGGTACTCGCTGCGATCGACTCGACGTAGTGTCGGCTACGCCTTCGTCGCCCTCGCTCCGTGCCGCCCGAATCTAAGGCCATCTCGGCGCCCTCGCTACGACGACCGGTGAGATATGCAGGCTGACCCCCTAACCAAGTCTTGCTTTACATTTGCGCCGCCGCTATGTTAACCGGCGGAACAAACAACGACACCGCTTTCATAACTACCGCCGCATGGCTAAACCCATCGATCCATCAGTGCTTGCGTCGTTTGTGCCCCTCGACGCCCTGAGCCACGAGAATCTG
>JBPCXK010000170.1:0-2944 GCA_051008635.1 Gammaproteobacteria bacterium | reverse complement strand
CGGTGATTCGTTACGGCGCGATGTGGAGCGCGCCGGCGCGCTTGCGCCGGCGGCGCTGCAGTTGCTGCAACAACTGCCAGGTTCCCGGCCGCACGCGCCGTTCGAGCTCGACGAGATCAGGAGCGCACGCGAAGTCACGGTCAGGCTCAAGGCGTTACTCGGGGCATGAGCGCTGTGCGCAAGCTGATTTCAGCTCTGCGACTGCGTTGCCTGACCTGCATCGTGCTCGCGCTGGCTTTGATCCTGCAATGTGCGTATGCCGCAACGGTGCTGAACGATCCGAGATCCAGCGCCAGCTTCTACGTCGAGACATATGGCCTTGTGGACCCGGGTGAGAATGCACGGGTTGCGCGCGCACACCGGATTTTCCGGCGATTGGCGCGCGTGGCGGGCACCACGGCCAACCGTTCACCGGGACTCAGGGTTGTCAGCAGCGAGGCCGAGCCATGGGCGATTGCGCTGCCCGGCGGTTATGTGATCTTGTCACAAGGCGCGCTCGACGTATGTTACCGCGGTGTCACGGTGGAACAGGGTGACGCGCGGTTGGCATTCGTGATCGGTCATGAGCTTGCTCATTTGACCGGCAACGATTTTCTGCATCGTGACATTTATATGAGTCTGTCCGGGGCAGCCGAACCCGCGCTGGACAGGGTCAAGCAACTCGTGGGCAATACAGGTGCAAACGCGTCAGCGGCCTGGCAAGAGACGTTGCGGCGGACCGAGTTGGAGGCGGACGACACGGGGTTTTTGTATGCATCGCTCGCTGGTTATGACACCAGTCTTTTGCTCACGCAGGAAAACGGAGGCTTTCTCGAGCATTGGGTGCAGCAAACGCGAACAGACAACGATGACGTTCATTTGCGGCCCGCCGAACGCACGTCTTTCCTGCGCAAGCGCCTGGAGAATCTGCAATCAAAAGCCGGGCTGTTCGCAGCCGGTGTGCGTCTGGCGCATTTTGGCCGCTTTGAGGATGCGCGTTATTTCTTGCGCGAATTCCAGGCCGTGTTTCCGTCACGTGAGGTGTTCAGCAATTTGGGCTATGTGCATTTGCAAATGGCGCGTCGTTTGCTCGATCCCACCGTGGCCTATCGCTACTGGATGCCCAGCCTGCTGGAAACCGAAACCAGGCTGGGTGCGAACACGCGAGGCGTGGCTCGCCGACTATCGCCCGCGGCACGGCGCGAGCTGGAATTCGCCGTGGACATGCTCGAGACCGCCGCAAAAAGTGACCCGCGCCATGTCGTCAGCCGGTTCAATCTGGTTGCGGCGTATATGTATCTCGGCGAATTTCACAAGGCGAGGGCGGTGATCGAAGAGGCGCGCGAGCTGCGGCCGGAGGATCCACAGGTGCTGGGTATGCGGGCGCTCGTCCTGACGGAACAGGATCGCGAGATTGACATGTGGCCAACGGCGGTCGGTATCCTGGAGAGTCTCGTGGGCCGCCCGGCGCCACAGGCGAACGTCGTGTTCAATCTCGCCCGTCTGCTCGAGGAGCGCGGGCGGAAAGATCAGTCCCTGCTGTATTGGGGGCGGTTGCGGACAAGGCTCGAGGAGTTGCCCGCGCCCTATCGGGAGATTGTCTGCCGAAAGACCGGCGAACCCTGCGATGCTGCCACCGCTGTTCGGCTACGCGAGCGCTTGCGCCAACAGATTCCAGTGCCTGCCGGTGCAGACATCGACACAGAAACATCTCGCCGCCAATTGCAGCATTGGCGCCGCGATAGTCTGCGCCTCGGGCCGGTCGTAACGGACATGTTCTCAGCTCCCAATGGTGATTCGCTGGTGGCCATCGATCATCACGTCGAGCTGATTGTGCTCACCGAGCAACCCTTCAACACTGTGCGCCAACTCACCGATTGCTGCGGCGAACCGCTGATCAGGATGCCGGCGGCGCACGGCGAGATCTGGTCTTATGGACCGGATGCATCTGCACTCGTGGATGGCGGCGTGGTGCGAGAGATCTGGCTGGCGAGCCGTTGATCTGACATTTCCGCGGCGATAGTCGGTGTGGCGGTCACGCAGACTCACGGTAAATTTGTTCTAGCCGTCAAAGCGCAGTAGCACAGCAAGTATTTCAAGTGTTTCGAGGCGTTTTGATGCCTCATTGCGTGTTGAAAGCACATTCGGGCGCTTTTTATGCGACGTTGGGCACCGAAGTCCAGAACTGCATGCAACCTATTGATGTTGTTGCAGGAGTTCGTCAGCACAAATTCACCGTGCACGCAGACTACGTACACGTTCACACTTTACGGCGGTTGTGTTATAAATCATCCCTGCGTTCTCTCGGGGCTCATCAGGCGCAGGCAGGTTGGTCACTCGCAGCCCTCCCGTTCGTTTTCTGCCGGCTGGTTGTTGTACGAGGGTACAGTCGCTACTCACCAGGTCGCGCCAAAGCAAGGGATTTGGCCTGTTGTTGTTCGCGTCGCTGTGCTCACCACCATCCTACGAGTGCCGTCGTTGAGTTTGCGGCACCCTCAAAAAAGGGGATGCTCACAAGCCAGGTGGCCTGCAGCAGCTGTTGTCGCTTGATGACTAGCCCGCCCGCGGAAATCTCTTTGGCGGGTACTGGCAACCGACCTTTTTAACCCGTTGTCTGTTTCGGGTTCGAGCTGAACCTCCGGGTCCCTGACTTTACGGAGGTTATTTGGTGAACAGACACACACCTCGGAAGGCCATCCACTAGACTAGTGGAACGGGTGTGGGCGGTTGGTGTTTTGACCGTTTAGGTTTTGCGCCGTTGGTAGAGTGGCAGCGGCGAGTGTCAACCTCCGGAGAGAAAGGACTCTCATGGAAAAGGAAAACCAGTCGAAGGTTTTCTTGTCCTTATGTTTGATCACAGCGATGTTGACCGAGGTATCGTCCTCGGTTCTGCTGAGGTTACTTGCCAGGACATTATGGGGGCAACATCTCGTTCCGGTCGCCTATCCTTGGGCCGTTTTGAGGT
>JBPCXK010000169.1:0-3554 GCA_051008635.1 Gammaproteobacteria bacterium | reverse complement strand
CCGCCAGCAGACCTTCCATGTGCGTCGCGCGTGTCGCGTGGTTGATGATGCACACGCGCAGCGCCGGGCGCCCGTCAATGTGCGTCGGCGACAGAAAAAAATCGCCCTCCGCCTCGAGCCGTTGCCTTATCTCGATGTTGATATGGTCTACGGTCTGGGGATCGCCGCGCAAGCTCTGCGGCGCAAAGCGACAACAACAAATCGAACGCTGCGGCGCATTGATGAGCTCGGTATCGGGCTCGGCCTGCGTCAACTCCGCCAGATAACGCGCACATTGCGCATTGTAAAGCACGTTGCGACCCAGACGGTCGGCGCCGTAGTGACGCAGAGCGAGATATGCCGGCAGTGCGCGCGCGCGCCGCGACAGCTCAGGTCCCAGATGAAAGAACATGAACTCTTCCGGCGGCCCATCTTTCGGAAACTGCACATAGTCCGACTGCGCAAAGAACACACGCCGCGCCGCCTGCGGATCACTGAACAACAGCACACTACCGTCGAAGGCGAGGTAAAACCACTTGTGCAAGTCGAGCGTTACCGAATCGGCGTGCTCGATACCCGCGAACAGCGGCCGCAACTCTTGTGACAACAAGCCTGCGCCGCCATACGCCGCGTCCACATGAAGCCACAAGCCGTAGCGCTCGCAGATATCGGCAATTTCGTCGAGGGGGTCGATGGCGCCGGTCATTGTCGAACCCGCGCTTGCAACGACAGCGATCGGACGGTCGCCCCCTTCAAGCATGATTTCGTCAAGCGCTCTTTCCAGCGCTCGAGGCCGCATCCGGAAGTTCTCGTCCACAGGCACGATGTGGACGCTGCGCTCGCCGATGCCCAGCGTCACCGCTGCACGCTGCACGGAAAAATGCACAGACTCCGCGGCGAGGATTACCGGCTGACTATCGACAGCGCGCGCACACAATCCATTGCTGACGGCATCGGCACCGAGCGCCTTATACAGGGCCGCGGCCAGCGCCGCGAGATTGGCCGCCGAGCCGCCGCTCAACAACAGGCCGTCCGCATGCGCCGGCAGCCCAAGCAACTGCCTGAACCAGCTCACGACCACGCGCTCGACCGTCGCCGCACCGGGCGCGCTGGGATATCCGACCAGATTCTGGTTCAGCGCTGCAACCATTGCGTGGCCGAGCGGATCTGTCGGCAGACCCGACGACGCGACATAGCCAAAAAAGCCCGGATGCGTGTTGCGGCGGACATACTTTGCCGCCACGCCTTCAAGCTCCTGCAGCACGTCATCGAGCGGCAGCCCTTGCCCGGGCAATCGCGCGGGTAACAGCGCGTGAAGATCATTGGCCCGCGACCGCGGCACTATCGGTGAATCATGCCGGCTCTCCATGATCGGCGTGACAACGGCGTCGATATCGACGTCCAGCAACTCGCCGAGCAGGTCTTCTTTAGCAAGCGGGGCGGGAGGTTTGGGACGAGTCATCGGCGTTGACGGCTTATATAGTGGCTTGTGGGCATTATTTCAGGCGCGGCCGGTTCGCGTTCACGAAGGTCAGTGCGATCGAGGACAAAACCAACGCCAGCGCCAAAAGCTTCTGCCAGGTGAGGATATCCCCAAGCAGGAGGCTGGCGGAAATAACGCCGACGACCGGGATGAGCAACGTCCCTATTGCGGCAACCGAAACAGGCAGTCTTCCCACCAGACTCACCCAGGCAACATAACAGATCGCCATGGGGAAAATTATGTGGTAGGCCAAAGTCGCGAGCACCGGTAGCGTCGGCATACTGAGGGCCAGGGGCTTTTCCAGCATTAGGGCAGCGATGATTGCCGGCGGCGCCGAACAGGAAACCATCCACGCCGCCTGTGCGATCGGTTTGATGGACCAGTCGCGTGTTTTGAGGATAACCGTACCGGCTGCCCACGACAATGCGGAACCGAGCATGAACATCGGGCCGGCCGGGTCGCGACGTATCGAACCGACGCCGTCATACATCAGTAGAACCAGTCCAAGCATGCCGACACACAGAGAAGCGACGCGCGCGGCGGTGAGACTTTCGCGTAGAAACAAAACCGACAGCCCCGCCGCCCACATGGGCATCGTGAAGGCGATGATCGCCGCTCTCGAAGTTTCCGTGAGCAACTGCCCGAAGGCCGTCAACATATTGAAGCCAAACACCGTGAGCAGCCCTGCCAGCGTGAGCCGCCAGCGCTCGTCGGGGGCCGGCCATAGCGATTGTCTGTTGAGGCGCGCAAACAGCGTCAGGAGAATCGCACCGACGGTGAACCCAATCGCGCGCAATGTCCATGGCGGAACTTCGCCGAGAATGAATTTTACCGATGGCCAGTTGAGCCCCCAGAACACACCGATGGTTACCACGAGCGCCAGGTCGCCGAAACGGTGGCGGTTCAAATTTTTACCCGCATCTCTCACCGTGGGGCGAGATGATCGCGCCGAGATTTGATTCCACAACGGATTTTCCGAAAGAGCGGAATACAGAGCGTATTTCCGACTGAAGACAATTCGTTGTGGAATCAAAGATCAAGCGAGGGCTCGCCATCACGGTGAGAGATGCGGGTTTAACTCATATGTGTTCCAGTTGCTCTTTGCCGCCACCCTGTCGTACAGAGCTCGCGCGCGGTAGTTATCGTCGGCGGTAATCCAGCGCACGATCTCCCAGCCGCGCGACGCGGCTGTTGTGCGCAAGTGAGCGAACAACGCTTCCGCGATACCCTGGCCTCTCGCATCGGGTGCGATAAACATGTCATCCAGAAAACCGATGTCGGCGCCTCGCAAGGGGCTCGGCATTCGGCGATAGTGCGCGAGGCCAACCGGCTGCCGCTCGAGCAGCGCGATTGCGCCTTCGAGCTCGTGATCCGGGCTGTTGATCCATGCCCACACCGTGTTCGCAATCTCGTCCGTCATCTCGCGTTTGTAGAAGGTCGCATAGCCATCGTAGAGCACACGCCAACCCGTTTGCAGGTCCGCGCAAGGCCCGACGATTTCAATATTCGATGAATCCAACTTACTCTCCTACGAATTACTCGAGCGCACTCGTGCGACCGCGTCTTCCCAGCCCTGCACCAGCGAGCGGCGAGCGGTATCGTCGAGCTTCGGCTCGAAACGCGCATCGCGTTGCCAATGTCCGGCAATCTCATCGAGCGATGCGAATACGCCCGTTTGCAGACCCGCGAGATACGCCGCGCCGAGCGCCGTGGTCTCCGCGATGGTCGGTCGCTCGACCGGAACACCCAGCACGTCGGCCAGAAACTGCATCAGCCAGTCGTTCGCGACCATGCCACCGTCCACTCGCAACGCCGTGGCCTCGCTTGCGCCGTCGTTCGACATGGCGACGAGCAGGTCGCGCGTTTGATAACACACCGCTTCCAACGCCGCACGGGCCAGGTCCGCGACGCCGGTGTCGCGCGTCAAACCGAAAATCGCACCGCGCGCATGCGCATCCCAGTACGGCGCGCCGAGCCCCGTGAATGCGGGTACGAGATACACGCCCTTGTTCGAGTCGGCGCTTTTCGCGAGCGCCTCGGTCTCGCCCGCCGATTTGATGATCTTTATGCCGTCGCGCAGCCACTGCACGGC
>JBPCXK010000168.1:0-2666 GCA_051008635.1 Gammaproteobacteria bacterium | reverse complement strand
CTTCAGCAGACACAGGTCAGCGAACTACCGCCTCGCCAACACCGCGTGGATCTGACGCCGCTTCCACCGTGCGCGCCTTCTTGTCCCAGATCACAACATGCATATTGCCGTACGGCCGTTGACGGTGACGGGTTATGTGGCCGAGGGCATTGAGTTTTTCTGTGGTATCGAGATCGAAGGCCTCGCGTTCGTACTGCACGACATCCGGCAGGTATTGATGATGAAAACGCGGGAGCTCGACCATAGACTGTGCGCTGCCGTTGTCGGCGAACTCCAGGCTTGCAAGCAGCACCATGCTGATGATGCGGCTGCCGCCCGGTGTGCCCAGCACCGCGACACGCTGGTCGTTTTCCAGAAAGGTCGGCGTCATGCTCGAGAGCATGCGCTTGCCGGGCTCTATGGCGTTTGCCTCCGCGCCCACCAGGCCGTAGACGTTCGGGACGCCCGGGCTGGCGGCGAAGTCGTCCATTTCATCGTTCAGCAGCACGCCCGTGCCCGGCGCAACAAACGCCGAACCGAACGGATAGTTGATCGACAGGGTTGCCGCGACGCGGTTGCCTTCCTTATCGAGCACGGAGAAGTGCGTGGTGCTGCTACCACCCTCCTCCGGCTGCACACCGGGCAAGGTATCGCTCGCGGTTGCACGGTCCATGCGGATGCCCGCGCGCAGGCCGTCCGCATAAAGTGGGTGCGTGAGCTTGTCGACCGGGATGTCGACGAAATCCGGATCGCCCAGATACAGCGCGCGGTCGCGGTAGGCGCGGCGCATGGCTTCCGTGATCAGGTGCGCGCGCCGCACACGATCGCCGTTGTCCAGAGTGAAACCTGACAGCACGTTCAATGCGGTTATCAGCACGATGCCACCCGACGATGGTGGCGCGGCGCTGGTGATGCGCAGGCCGTGATACTCGCCGCGAATCGGCTCGCGCTCGACCACTTTGTAGTCTGCGAGATCCGCGAGTATCCAGATACCGCCTTCAGCGACGGCGCCATCGACGAGTTTTTGTGCAAGACTCCCAGCGTAGAAACCGTCGCGACCGTCCCGCGCGATCCGTTCGAGCGTCTCGGCCAAATCCCGCTGACGAAGCCGGTAGCCGACGGTTGGGGCCTCACCGTCGACCAGAAATATCTCGGCCGCGGCGGGCGATGCGCGTAAGGCCTGCAGCCGAAACACCGCGAGCTGCCGGTAATGCGAGTCCACCAGAAAACCCTCGCGCGCAAAACGGATCGCTGGCGCCAGACTTTTTGCTAACGGCAAATCTCCATAGTTGTCCGCAATGTGCGCAAGCGCCGCCGGCTCACCCGGGATTCCGGCCGCCAGCGGCCCGTCGATGGATAAGCCATCGACGACTTTGCCGTCGCTGTCGAGATACATGTCCCGATCGGCCTTGAGAGGCGTTCGCTCGCGGCCATCGATCATGACCTCGAAGCCATCACGCGCACGATGCAAGAGCCAGAAACCGCCACCGCCCAGGCCCGAACCCGCAGGCTCGACCACCGCCAGCGCCGCGCTCACCGCGACCGCTGCATCGAAGGCGTTACCGCCGGCCGCGAGCACTTCATGGCCTGCTTCCGTAGCCAGCGGATGCGCGCTTGCGATCGCCGCCGCGCGTGGCTTTTCAGCGGCGCCGGCGGCCACATCAATCAGCGACAAGCCGGCCAGCGAGGCTGCAAAAAAGGCTCCCCGAAGGAGCCTTTTGTGGTTCTCGCGGTTCATGGTTACGTCTGCTGCCGCATCAGGCCCTCGTACTTCCGCAGCAACTGCTCTCGGGTCTCCTGATGGTCAGGATTGACGGGGATACAATCCACCGGACACACCTCGACGCACTGCGGCGTGTCGAAATGGCCGACGCACTCCGTACATTTTTTCGGGTTGATGACATAGTACTCCTCGCCTGGGGAGATGGCCTCGTTCGGACATTCCGGCTCGCACACATCGCAGTTGATGCATTCGTCTGTGATCATCAGGGCCATAACTAACCAACGCGTTCGCGCAACGCAGCCAACACCGCCGGATCCACAAACGCGGACACATCGCCGCCGAGCATGGCGACCTCGCGCACGAGACTGGACGATATAAAGCCGTATTTCTCATCCGGCGTGAGAAACAGTGATTCCAGCTCGGGCGCGAGCCGGCGGTTCATACTCGCCAACTGAAACTCGTACTCGAAGTCGGACACCGCGCGCAAGCCACGCAGGATCACTTTCGCATCATGCTCCTTGGCGAAATCGACCAGCAGGCCGCTGAAGCCACACACGTGTATGTCGCCGATGCCTTCGAGGGCGGTCTGCGCAAGCGCCACGCGTTTATCCAGCGCGAAAAACGGCGCCTTCGCGGGGCTGGCGGCGATGCCGAGCACGATACGATCGAACAACCGCATGGCGCGACGCACCAGATCCGTGTGGCCGTTGGTGATGGGATCGAACGTGCCCGGATAGATTGCCGTAGCCATACTTGTAGCCCCTTTGCGTACAACAATCCTAACATCAATGGAACGGCGCGGACGTTTTCGTTACGGCTGGATGTTACCGAACAAGCCGCGCCCTACTTCGGCGCTTCGTCGAAACGTGGAAGGTCATCGCTAATCTCATACCACGGCGCTTTGGACGCGACATAGATATGATCGTCGGCGCCGCGGCCGGGGTCGTCATCGAGCGAACCGAAC
>JBPCXK010000167.1:0-7408 GCA_051008635.1 Gammaproteobacteria bacterium | reverse complement strand
GATCTTTGATTCCACAACGCATTTTCTTCAGTCGGAAATACGACCTGTATTCCGCTCCTTCAGAAAATGCCTTGTGAAATCAAATCTCGGCGCGATCATCTCGCCCCGTGGTGAGATATGCGGGCTAAGGAATCTCGCTATCCACTACGAGCTTGACCGGTTCTCGCGTGGCGGTATCAACGGGCGAGGCGATGCCCTGCAAGTCACCGCTGCCGGGCGTGGGCTGACCACTCTTTGAGACACGCGCGGTAAGCTCGACCTCGGTAAACTTCGACAGCTTCATGGCGGGCGTCATCGCCTGACTGTCGCTCAGCTGCACGCTCAGCGGTAGATCCTTCACCTGTTTCTTGACGACCGCGAGCGGCATGCGCGGGCCCTCGACGGCGCGTGCGAAGATGAACAATACGTCGTCGCCGGACACCTTGCCGGTCAGGCTATCGGCAAGACTCACTTCCACGGTCAACTGGCTGGACCCGCCGCTCGACTCAGCGATCTGCTGACGCTGATCGGGAGCGGGCGCCGCCTCCCCGGACATGTTCGTCCTGGCGCGCTCGATACTGGTCTGGACGAGCTGGTGTTCCTGGCTGTCCTTCGGAAAGGCCGCGGACAGGCGCTCCCATTTCCCGATAGCATCCGGGAACGCGCCGGCCTGAAAATCACCCAGACCCGCAAACCACAAAGCGCGGGTGTTATCAGGCTCGATAGCGAGCGCCTGGCGAAGCAATTCACGCGCGCGGCCGGTGAAGTTTCCCTGCTTCGACAACCCACTTGCCTCGGCGAAAGAGGCCAGCAGATCCGCGTTGCCCGGGAACCGCTCTATCGCCTGTTCGTAGCTGCCGAGGGCCTCATCGTAACGCTCCATCACCACCAGACTGCGCCCGAGCATCATCCAGCCCTCGACATCATCGGGTTGCGCTTGCAGTCGCGCCTGCAAGCCGGCCACCATGGCGCCGATGTCGGGCTGCTGGCCGGTCTCCGGGTTGCTCGCCTCAGCCAGACGTTGCGCCTCTTCGGGATCACTGGTGCCGAGATTGGCGTAGATCACCACCGTGAGGAACGACACGGTGAACGCGACGCCGAGCGCACTCAACCAGGCGCCACTGCCTGCAGACTTTGTCGGTTCGTTGGCGTCCCGCGCCACGTCGAGGTCCGCGGCCAGCTCCACTTCGAGATCCTGTAGCGCGCTGTCGAATTGCGTTTGGCTGATGACGCCGTTTTTCAGGTCGGCTTCCAACTCGCGCGAACGCTGCTTGAACAAATTGACGTTGAGCTCGTCCTGCTGGGCGGCGTCGCTACGACGCTTGCCGAGTAACGGCGGCAAGACAAAGGAGAGCCCGAGTGCAATCATCGAAGCAGCGGTGGCCCAAAACAACACTAGCGGGATTCTCCATCGCCGAGATCGTCGAGCGCTGTGCGCACGCGCTCTCGATCCGCCGCCGACAAAGCACGAGCCGCTGGTTTTCCGCGTGCGCGCACGGTGCGCAGCAAAACAAATCCACCAAAAATCAACAGCGCAAAGGGACCAAACCAGAGAAGATAGGTAGAGGTTCTCACCGGTGGGCGGTAAAGCACAAAGTCGCCATAACGTTCAACCATAAAATCGATGATTTCCCGGTCGCTACGCCCTTGCTGCATCATGACATGCACTTCCTTGCGAAAATCTTTGGCCAGCGGCGCGTCGGAATTGGCCAGCGTCTGGTTCTGGCAGACCAGACAGCGCAGCTCCTTGAGCAATATCCGGAACCGCTCGACTTGCGCCGCGTCCTTGAACTCATAGTCGCTCAGGGCAACTGCGCCCGCGCTCGTGGCCCACAGCACCCCCAGTAGCGGTAACAGCAATAAGCGGATTTTCATTGTGCCCTTGTCCGAGCGGGGCGGGAGTTTTACCGAATGCAACGAAGAGCACTCACGCGTTATTGGCTTTCAGCAGCGCGAGCAACGGCAGCAGTTTTTTGTCCACGTCGTCCTGGCTGAGCGGGCCGATGTGCTTGTAGCGGATAATCCCGTCGCGATCGATGACAAAGGTTTCGGGTGCGCCGTACACACCCCAGTCGATACCGACCCGGCCGTCTTCGTCGAACCCGATGGCTTTGTAGGGATCACCGAACTGCTCGAGCCAGCGCGTGGCGTCCTCCATCGTGTCCTTATAGTTGAGGCCGTAAATCGGGACTTTTTCGTCGTTCGCCAGCGTCATCAGAAACTCGTGCTCGACCCGGCACGAGGCGCACCAGCTCGCCCACACGTTGAGCAAGGCCACCTCGCCCTTGAGGTCTTCGTGACTGAGCGACACATTCAGATCGTCCAGGCGCGCCATCTCAAACGCCGGCATAGGCTTGCCGACAAAAGGTGACGGTACCTGACGCGGATCCAGCTTCAAACCCACACCGAGAAAACCAACCAGCACGACGAACAGGCCTAACGGAATGAGATAGCGCGCCATCGCGAGTGGTGGCTCAGACCCGACCTTCGGACACGACGTCGTCAGGCGTGGTTTTTTCCGCACGCCGCGCAGGGGTTCTTACACGGTAGCGTCTGTCCACAACGGCGAGCAGACCGCCCAACGCCATCAGAATCGCGCCCAACCAGATCCAGCGCACGAAAGGTTTGTAGTAGATCCGCACGCTCCAGGCGCCGTCGCCCAGCGGTTCGCCGAGCGACACGTAAAGATCGCGGGTAAAGCCGACGTCGATTGCGGCCTCTGTCATCGCCATGGTCTGCACACGATAGGTGCGCTTCTCTGGCCACAAGTGCGCGACCTCTTTGCCCTTGGTCGAGACCATGATGCTACCGCGGTCGGCAACATAGTTCGCGCCCTGCTGCTTGGCCACGCCGTCGAACTCGAACGTGTAGCCCGCCAGCGTCGTGTTCTCACCGGGCGCCATGCGCAGATCGGTTTCGATACCATAGTTCGACACAAAGGTGATGCCGACCGTGGTTACCGCTATGCCCAGGTGAGCCACGATCATGCCGTAGTAACTGCGTGACTGCGCACGCAACCCTTCCCATATGCTCGCGCGGGCGGACACGCGCTTGTACAGCTGCGCGAACGTCGCGGCCGTGATCCAAAACGCCACACCGCTGCCGAGCCCGACCAGGAGGGAGCCCGGGCCAAACAAGGGCAGAGCAAACAAGCCGGCGACTACAAGACTCGCGATTGCCGCCCACCGCAGAATTCTGAACAGCTCGGCCGCGTTACCTTGTTTCCAACCGACCAATGGCCCGATGCCCATCAGGATCGCAAGCGGCGTCATCAGTGGGATGAACACGCTGTTGAAATACGGAAACCCAACCGAGATCTTGCCCATGCCCAGCGCATCGATGAACAACGGGTACAGCGTGCCGAGCAGAACTGTGCCGGCCACTACAACCAGGATCACGTTGTTACCCAGCAGCAGCGTTTCGCGGCTGAAAAGGCCGAACTGCCCGCCGCTCGAGATACTCGGCGCTCGCACCGCGTAAAGCAACAGGGAACCGCCAATCACAACCGCGAGAAAACCGAGAATGAACACGCCGCGCGCCGGGTCGGTGGCAAAGGCATGCACTGAAGTGAGCACGCCCGAACGCACAAGGAAGGTGCCGAGCAAACTCAGCGAGAATGCCGCGATCGCCAGCAACACGGTCCAGCGCTTGAAAGCGCCGCGTTTCTCCGACACCGCCAGCGAATGGACCAGCGCGGTGCCGACGAGCCAGGGAATGAATGAGGCGTTCTCGACCGGGTCCCAGAACCACCAGCCACCCCAGCCGAGCTCGTTGTAAGCCCACCAGCTTCCGAGCGCGATGCCGATCGTCAAAAACGCCCACGCAATCGTGGTCCAGGGGCGTGACCAGCGCGACCAGGTGGAATCGAGCTTGCCGCCAATCAGCGCGCCGATCGCGAAGCTGAACGCCACCGAAAACCCCACATAACCCATGTAGAGCATCGGTGGATGGATAGCGAGACCCGGATCCTGAAGCAACGGATTGAGATCGCGCCCTTCCAGCGGCATTGGGAACATCCGTTCAAAGGGATTGGACGTGAACAGCATGAACAAGATAAAACCGATGCTCACGAAACCCATCACAGACAGCACGCGCGCCAGCAACTCGCTCGGCAGCCTACGGCTGAAGATCGAGACCGCGACAGTCCATATGCCGAGGATCAGGCTCCACAACAACAAAGATCCCTCGTGCGCACCCCACACGGCCGAGATCTTGTACATGGTCGGCAGCGCCGTGTTCGAGTGGTTCGCGACATACGCTACAGAGAAATCGTTGTTCAGAAACGAATGCGTCAACGCTGTGAAAGCAATGACGAGAAACGTAGTCTGCGCCCACGCGGCGGGTTGCGCGACAGCAACCCAGTTACGCACGCCGGTGAATGTGCCGGCCATGGGCACGATGGTCTGCACCAGCGCCATGCACAGCGCCAGTATCAGCGCGAAATGGCCGACCTCGGGAATCATTGCGTGTGGGACTCGGGCATGACCGCGCCCTTGATCTTCGCGGCCTGCAAGGCGTCTGCAACTTCGGGCGGCATGTAGTTCTCGTCGTGCTTGGCAAGCACCTCATCCGCCACGAAAACCCTATCTCCGCCCAGCTTGCCGCGCGCCACGATTCCCTGCCCCTCACGGAACAGGTCGGGCAGTATGCCCGTGTAGCGCACGGTGACCACGTCCAGCGTATCGGTGAGATCGAATTGCACGGTGAGGCTGCCCTTTTCGCGCTGCACGCTGCCATCGACAACCAGGCCTCCCATGCGGAAAGAATGGTCGGGCGGCGCTTCGCCGGCAGCGACTTGCGCAGGAGTAAAAAAGAACAACAAGTTCTGATCGAACGCCTTCAGCACCAGCGCCGTCGCCACGCCGACACCGATGACGACGAACGAAACCAGCGCAAAGCGGCGTTTTTGTTTAGGCGTCATTGCAGAGTTTTTTCCCGTTTGAGATTGCGCGCCATCTCGTGCAGCAGGCGCCTGCGCTGCACGACGGGCGAAACAAGATTGAACAACAAGATGATCAGCGCCAGACCGTAAGAGGTCCAGACATAAAACGCGTAGCCGCCCATGTGCAGAAATTCGCTCACGCCCGCTGCATCTCCAGCAAACTTCTTACCCAACCGCTATTTCGTTCAGTCTCCAGCACTGCGCAGCGCGAACGCAAGAGCAACACAACGAGGTAGTAGAGCTTGAAGCCGACCGCCATCAGCAATAACGGCACGAGCATGCTCGCGTGAATCGAGGGCGAATCGAATTTCGTCACGGTCGGACCCTGATGCAACGTGTTCCACCACTCCACGGAGTAGTGAATGATCGGGATGTTCACCATACCGACGATGGCGAGCAGCGAGGCCGCACGCGCTGCAGTGCGCTTGTCTTCTATCGCCGAATACAGGGCAATCACGCCCAGATACAGAAACAGCAATACCAGCTCGGAGGTCAGGCGCGCATCCCATACCCACCAGGCGCCCCACATGGGTTTGCCCCACAACGAGCCGGTCAATAGTGTGATCAACGTAAACGAGGCGCCGATGGGCGCGCTGCAAATGGCGACCACATGCGCGAGCTTGATACGCCAGATCAGGCCGATCGCGCCGGAAACGGCCATGACCGTGTATATGAACAATGACATCCACGCGCTCGGCACGTGCACGAAGATGATCCGATAACCCTCGCCCTGCTCGTAGTCCGTTGGCGCCAGTATCAGCCCACCGATCAGACCGGCGAGGATCACACCACCGCACAGCAGGCCCAGCCACCAGATCAGGCGGCCCGAGATCTCATAAAAGTATTTGGGTGATGCCAGGCGGTGGAAGAACAGGGTAAACATGTAAAATCGAGCTAGCGTCCACGGTCAATCGATAAGTTTAACGTACGGTTCCAATCACGCCGCCCAAGATTCTGACCGCCAGTCTAAATCCGCTGACGGCTACCTGCCGTGCCCCGGATCAGCCAAAGATGTCGGTGACGATGTTGTTGTACCAGCTATTGGCAAACACGGCTTCCAGCTTGTGATTACCGTCCTCAGGCGTCACACCGCCCGCGCCCTCGACCTTTCCGACCACGCCTTCGGCCGTCAGTTCATACACCATGGCTACCGAGATGCCATAGTTGGGGGCGATCAGGCTGTAACAGGTATTGACCCAGGATGGGGTGCGGGGCTTCCGCTCGTTGAGCAAATCCACGACCGCCGCGGCACAGACCTTGGCCTCCGAATTGGCCGCATACGCCGACTTCGGCAACGGCGCGGCGATCGCGGCATCGCCGATCACGTGTATGCCCCTGACGCGTTTGGACTCCCACGTCTCTGGGTCCACCGGGCACCAGCCGGAGTCGTCCGCGAGCCGCGCGGCCTGCGCGATCCGCCCGGCCATTTGCGGCGGTATGATGTTCAGCACATCGCCCTGATGCTCTTCCTCGAGTTCACCCGCTATGACGACGTTGTTCTTGGCGTCAACGGCCTTGACCTCGCCCTCGGCGCCGCCTATCCACTCGATCATGCTGTTGTCGGATTCGAAACCGTAAAGCTCGCGCCAACCCTCAAAGAACAGCCCCTGCTTGGAGAATTTGGTCTTGGCGTCGAGGATAAGAATCTTGGAACGGGGTTTGAACTCAGAGAGAAAATGCGCCGCCATGCTCGCGCGCTCGTACGGCCCGGGCGGACAGCGAAACGGATTCTGGGGCGCGGCGATGATGAACAGGCCGCCGTCACGCATCTCCACCAACTGGTTACGCAACTTTATGGTTTGCGCGCCCGCCTTCCATGCATGCGGAATCGTGCGGCTAACCTTTTCGTCGTAGCCCTCGATGGCGTCGAATCTGAAATCGATACCGGGAGATACGATGAGTCGATCGTACTTGATGAATTCACCGCTGGACAGCTTTACACCCCTGGACCCTGTATCGATATGGCTAACCCAATCCTGCACGACAGTGATGTCGTTATCGCTCGCAAGCTTGTCGTAGCTGTGCGTGATCAGACGCATCTCCCGCAAACCACCAATCACCCAGTTGCTGCCCGGACAGGTTACGTAAGACTTGTTGACTTCGACGAGCGTGACTTTGATCTCCGGATCGAACTTCTTGACGTATCGCGCCGCGGTGGCGCCGCCAAAACCGCCGCCGACTACGATGACCCGTTTTTTGGCGGTCTGGGCGTTTAAGATAGTGGGTGTGGATGAGGCCGCAGCCGCCAGTCCGCTTGCTTTTACAAAATTTCTGCGATTGATGGACACGGTATTATCCCCTTGGCGTAATTTTTAGTGCGATTCGGATTCTTCTTCCTCGGATTCTTCCTCTTCCTCAGATTCTGATTCAGACTCGGATTCCTGTTCATTCGACTCCGGTAGCGTCGAGTAGTACCGGGCTATGCGGTACAGCTGCTCATCGGTATAGCCCCAGGCCTGGTGGTCCATCACGTCCTCGGCCCTGTCC
>JBPCXK010000166.1:0-2777 GCA_051008635.1 Gammaproteobacteria bacterium | reverse complement strand
TCGAGCTGGTTGTCGATCTCCGGCGACTCGAGCACGATCAGTACGTCGCCCGCTTCGACCTGCTGACCGGGCCTGATCTTGACCGTGGCGATGCGCCCGGGTGCCGGTGCGTAAACAGTCGTGTGCTCGGCCGTTTCCAGCAGCGCCGGCAGGCTGATTCGCCCACTCCACGGTATCAGTGTGATGAGTCCAAGACCCAGCACAATGCTCACGGTAACCACAAAGCGCTTCGTTCGCATGATCGTGTCTCTCTTCTCCCACCACACGCAGACTTCTCTTGCAATGGGCAGGCTGATCAGCCAGATGATCTCGACCAGAAACAGAAAAATACCGAGCACCTTGAAGAACAGGTGGTATACGAGCAGGGCGATGGCCAGAAACAGTGACAGCCGGTATACCCAGGTAGCCCATGCATACAGTGTCAACCTGAGGCGCAACGGCCGCTCGAAGGTCTCCGGCGCGGCCAGGTTGGCTTTGAACAGCAGCTCGCGAAGCTGCCACTTGCCGATCGCGAAGGCCCGGTTTTGCAGACTCTGAACCCCCCACCAGTCGCTCAGCATGTAGTAACCGTCAAAGCGCATGAACGGATTGAGGTTGACCGTAAGCGATACCACCCAGCTCGTCGTCGCGGTCAGAAAGGCCGCGCTACGCGCAGGTCCGTCCGGCAAAAAGGTCCACAAAAACGTGGAGATCATTGCGATGCCGAGCTCCACAATCATGCCGGCGGCGCCGATGTAGAGGCGCTGGCGCCGTGAGCGCAATCGCCATGCGTCCGTGGCATCGGTGTAGAGCACGGGGAACATTACTAGAAACGCCAAGCCCATGGTGGGTACATTGCAGCGGTAGCGAATGGCGGTATAGGCGTGCCCCAACTCGTGGCAGATTTTTACGAAAGCCAGCGCGACCCCATAAAGCAGCAGGCCCTCCAAGCTGAAAAAATGCAAAAAAGTTCTTGCAAACTCGTCCCACTGGCGAGCGGCGAGATAGAGGCCGATCGCTCCGCAGGCAAGCACCGTATTGCGTGCGGTGTGGGTAAATAGTGGCTCCACGAGCCACTGAGTCGCTTTCAGAAACCGGGTCGGTCGAACCAGCGGGATCTTGAAAAACAGGTAGTGGTGCACCAGCCATTTGAAAATGTGGATGCGGCTGGCCTTGTACTGACTGACGTACGCGCTCGTGTCCCCGCCCGGCGGATCGCGGGTTAGCCCATTGGCATACAGGAACTCCACTATGTCGGCTATGTCATCCGCCCTCACATCGCAGGCGCTTTCGGCATGCACACGTTCGAGTAGCGTGTTCACCGTGCCGCTCGCCCAGCGTGAGATGAGCTGGAAAGGCAGCCAGCCGATCCGATAGTACCGGTTACGAACCGGATCGAATATATTCCAGGTCGGTGTGTCGTCGAGCGCCGGCGCGCCCTGTATCAGGGTCAGGTCATCCCGCAGAGCCGGCAGCGGTGGATCTTGCGGCGCGACTTGCAGCCCGGTCACTGGCCGAGCCACTGCCTGGCCGCCGCAACCGGCCGCCTGAACAGGAAAAAGAACAGCGTCACCCGCTCGCCGTAAATCTTCGCGGTGCCCTGCAAGCCGATTCGCACTTTCTTGCTTTGTGACTCATCGAACTCGGCGTTGACCTTGAATGCGAGTGCGTCACCTGGCGTAACTTCGGCGTGGTAGCTCGCATGGGTGACCTTGGCGGTCAGCGAGTGCAGCGGGTCCACGTCCAGGAACAGATCGACATCGGCTCCGCCGCGAATAACAATCGCGTCGTCCACCGGCAAATCTATTCGTAACTTGACGAGCTCCGGATTGGCAATGGCCATGATCCGCTCGCCGGTGACAACCGGTCTGCCGACCCAGTCGGCTTCCTCGGTGTAAATCAAGAGCCCGCTTGCCGGTGCTAGCACCGTGACCCGCTCCAATAGCTCGCGGGCATAATCCCGCTCGGACCGGCGCAGGTCGAGCTCCGCCTGCAGTACCGCAACCTCGGCGTTACTCTCAGGATCCTGAAATGCAGCCTGCTTTGCCTTACGGTGCTCGGCAGCAGCAACCAATAGGGCTTTCTCCGCCACCTCGTACTGGTTGCGCAGAGCTGTGTCTTCCAGTGCAAGGAGCAGCTGGCCGGCCTCGACCATTGTATTGGGCGGTGCCAGCACCTCGGCGATGACGCCCTCCAGCGGGGCGCTGACGATACTCGGATCCTTGGCGACAACTTCGACGGGCGCGAGCGTGGACAGCCGCACGGGCGTGAACATCGCAACCACGAGCGCCAAGAACAGCGCAACGTAGAGCGCGCGCCTGATCCCTCCTCCATGGCGCAGGCGGCGCCCCGGTATGAGTGCGGCCCAAGCGTGTCCATAAGTCTCGGAAAGATGCTCGGCGAGCGTGATTTCCCTTTCTTGCCACGGGGTTTCGCGGGCGATCCACAGGCCGCCGATGGCCGGCCCAGCCGGCGCACGAAGCGGACACCAGAGCACGTGGGGAAAGGAGTATTCGTTCCAACCCGATGGCGCCTTTACACCGATATCGACTGCATTGAACTGCTCAATACCTGCATCCTGTTCTTTGGACCGCGCCTGGTGCAACGTGCTCTCGGCCCAGCGCACAAATGGTGCGTCGCGCTCTATGGTTGCAACGCTGGACCCCGCTTTCATTCGGTAGCGGTCTTTGGATCGCGCGCCACCGGAAAACATGAATGCCTGTCTATAAGAAAATAGCCGCCGCGTTTCATTCGCGATGACGAACTGCAGCGACTTGACCGACTGCGCACGCCTCGCC
>JBPCXK010000165.1:0-4344 GCA_051008635.1 Gammaproteobacteria bacterium | reverse complement strand
CCACTTCCGGCGGCCGCTAGCCTCCAACTCGCAGATAAAGTTGGTAAACCTCCTCTAGCCTTGTCTGCTGGGAGATTCCGCAACGCCTCTAAGGAGTTCCGAAGGTAGTTCCATGGCAAATCCCTTTGCACCAGGGGGTTTCCGTAACCTAGCGCCTCTCGGGCGCCAATGGGTCGGGCGCCGGCCCGGGTAGACCGCAAAAGCGAAGCGTATTGCGCCGTATTCCAGTCCCGGCACAGAAATCCATCGGAAGACCACAACGACCCAAGCGACCACCACATCGACATGTTATCTTTGACTAAACTCTAATCATCGCCCGGACACCGACCAACTCATGCCAACGAGCACCAAGAAGTCGCCGCGCAAACGAAAAACCAAGAAAGCGAGCTCCCAACCTCGCGTCTCGCGTACCCGCCAACCCGAGGGGCTGGGTATCGAGGAATGGCAGGTTGCGCTGCGACGCCAGTACGGGCGGGAGCAGAATTTCGCACTGCTCAACACGGGGGAAGAGCCCGTGTTCTCGGACTTCATCATCACCAATCCGCAAACGCGTCGCGAGTACCGCGTGGCGATCCGGGGCAGCGGGCTCGGAGAGAACTTCTGCGGTTGTCCCGATTTCGCCACCAATGAGCTCGGCACGTGCAAGCATATCGAGTTCACGCTGGCCCGGCTCGCCAGGCGCCGCGGCGGGAAATCGGCGCTGCGGCGCGGTTATCAGCCAAACTACAGCGAACTGTGGCTCGAGTACGGCGCGCGCCGGCAGGTGCGCTTTCGACCCGGCAAACGCTGTCCCAAACCGGTCCTTGCGGCAGCGCAGCAATGCTTCGACGCGGCGGATCAGTGGCTGATGTCGGCGGACAAGTTCGCGGAGCTGGATGCGTTCGTGCAAGCCGCTCGCGACTCCCGGCACGAGCTGCGCGCCTGCGACGACGCGCTGGAGTTCGTTGCCAACGCGCGCCGGGACCAGGAACGCCAACGCATACTTGATGTTGTATATCCACAGGGGGCGACAAGCCCCAGACTACGCGATTTGGTCAATGTTTCGCTCTATCCATACCAGGCGGAGGGCGCGCTGTTTGCCGCGCGGGCGGGACGCGCCTTGATCGCCGATGACATGGGGCTGGGCAAGACGGTGCAGGCGATAGCCGGCGCCGAGATTTTGCTGCAGCACGTGAATGCGCAGCGGGTGCTGGTGATCTGCCCGGCGTCGCTCAAACACCAGTGGAAACAGGAAGTCACGCGGTTCACCGGGCGGCAGGTAACGATCGTGGGCGGGCCGGTACGCGCACGGGCCGAGCAATTTGCCAGTCCAGCCACCTACATGGTGATGAACTACGACACGCTACAGCGCGACCGCTCGCTGGTGGCGGCCTGGGCGCCGGATCTGGTCATTGCAGACGAGGCGCAGCGCATCAAAAACTGGGATACGGTCACCGCGCGCACGCTGAAGCAGCTCGTCAGTCCTTACGCCTTCGTGCTCACGGGCACGCCGCTCGAGAACCGTCTCGAGGAGGTGTTGTCGATCGTGCAGTTTGTTGACCGCCATCGACTCGGACCTACCTGGCGATTTCGCGACGAGCACCAGCTCTACGACGAGGTGGGCCGCGTGGTGGGCTATCGGGACCTCGACCGTATCGGCCAGACCCTCGCTCCGATCATGATCCGCCGGCGCAAGGCCGACGTGCTGCACCAGTTGCCGCCGCGTGCGGAGAAGCGTTACTTCGTCGCGCTCACGAACGAGCAACAGGATGTGCACGATTCCTATCAGAAGCTCGTGGCGCAAATTGTCGCAAAGTGGCGCCGCCAGCGATTCCTCAGTGACAAGGATCAGAAACGCCTGTTGGCGATGATGCAGAACATGCGCATGGTGTGCAACAGCACGTATCTGCTGGACGGCGCTACCGACTCCGGGCGCAAGATACCGGAACTGGTCAAGGCGTTGCTTGATTTGCTGCAGCAGCCGGAGGCAAAGGTGGTGATCTTCAGTCAGTGGCTGCGCACGCACGAGCTGATGCGTCGCGCGTTCGATGCGCGTGGCTGGCGTTATGTGCTGTTTCACGGCGGCGTGCCAACGGCCAAACGGGGCGCTTTGATAGAGCAGTTTCGCGATGATCCGCAATGTCGTCTGTTTCTTTCCACGGATGCCGGTGGCGTCGGTCTCAACCTCCAGCATGCCAACGTCGTGATCAACATGGATATGCCCTGGAACCCGGCGGTGCTGGAGCAACGCATCGGGCGCGTGCATCGGATGGGCCAGCAAAAGCCGGTGCAGATTCTGAATTTCATTGCCGAAGACAGTATCGAGCACGGCATGTTGTCGCTGCTCGGATTCAAGCAGGCGCTATTTGCGGGTGTGCTGGATGGTGGCGACACCGAAGTGCATCTGGAGGGGACCCGGCTCACGCGATTCATGAAGAGCGTGGAGCGGGTGACGTCGCCGGCAGCGGTTGCGGACAATGGAATTGGTGCGTCACCGACCGTGGCGGCGCCCACTGCGGCTCCCCAGCCACCGCCGAACCCGGCCACGGAGAACCCCTGGCAGCCGCTTCTCGAACTCGGTCAGCAGTTCGTCTCCAGCTTCGTTGAACGGGCGCGGGGCACCGACGAGGCCGGCAACGGCTCCACCCACCACTGGATTGACAAGAATCCTGAAACCGGGCAGCCGTATCTGCGCATACCGGTACCCGACCCGCAGACCGTCAGCCGCCTGGCGGATGCCCTGGGTGCGGTGCTCAAATCAATGGACAACCAGCGTTAGAGAATACCGGTGCTCTCAATGCACGACTCCGGAATGTTGACGCGCTGGTGGTCGTGATGGTAGGGCATTGTGGCAGCGCTGGGCTAATGCAAGGCCGCCGCTACGCAGAACGGGAAAAGGATTAGAAAAAAGGTTCTGACTCTCAGTAAGGATCGTAGATTGTTAGTGACTTTGAACCGTTCTCGAAATCCGTAACGTTGCGTGTTACAACGACCAAACCATGTGTCTGAGCTGTCGCCACCAATAAACTATCAACCACAGGAAGTTTTTTGCCTTCCGCCTCGCGGCGACCGCAAATAATCGCCCACAGCTCCAGCAGCTCTGCGTCAATCTGAACGATTCTATCCTGAAATCTTTTTTCGAATGTCTGTATCCAGGTACTAACCTTCTCTGCTCTCTTCTTCTCACCCACGGAAGCCGCCTTACTCTGCAGTTTGTAGTAACCTTTCTTTAACTCCGCGATTGTCAAACAGCTTATAAGCAGAGAATGCTCATCTTGTTCATCCAGCCAGTCGATGACTTTCTTCGACGGCTTCTTTTTCAGGTACTCTGAGACAACCGGCGTATCCAGCAAGTACATCACAGATCAACGTCTTTTCCCGTATCACGGCTTCTTACGAAAAGATCCTCCTCTTCGAGAATTGGCATCAGTAGAGTCGAAGACAACTTTGAAATCGGGCGTTTCAACTTTTCATATGCTCGAGTAGATAAAATCACCGCCGTATTCCTCCCGTGCACGGTTATATATTGAGGAGTACCTTTATCAGCGTTCTTTATTAGCTGGCTAAGTTTGTTTTTGGCTTCCTGGAGTTGCCATTGATTGGGCCGTTTGTTCATTGAGCTTGGAGAAATCTGGACTGTCTAGACATATTAACGCTTTTGTTGGAGCCTATCAACCGTGAAAAAGCGAAAAGGAATCTGACCCCTAAGCCGCGGCTTGATCCCTAAGCCCGGCTAATTTGTAGAACTACTGCTATCCGGGCTCGCGCTCGGCTGAAGGGAAATTGGCTCTGGGTGGCGGAGCGCGGCGAGCCCCCACCAATGTCCTGGTCTAACGCTTTGCCGCCGGTCGCGGTACGGGCCTGAACGCCTTGTGGCGTCTTGAATGTAGCGCATTGCGTCGCGCATTACAGCGCATTACACTGGCAGCATGTCCGCGCAACTCACAGTCCGCTTGCCGGAAGAGCTCAAGGATGCACTCGACGCCGCTGCGCGACGTATGGAGCGCAACAGCTCGCAGATCGTTCGCCTCGCGTTAGAGGCATATCTGCATAGCGGGCGCATTGGCGGTCAGCGGCCAGTTGACCGGGTCCGTGGCCTGATCGGGTCGCTCGAATCCGGAGTACCGGATCTGGCTGAACGTCACCGGGAATACGTACTGGAGAGTCTGGCGCGTGGCCCGTGAGTTGCTGCTCGACACCGGTGCACTTATCTCCCTACTCGACCGCAGCCAGACACTGCACAAACAGTTCCAGCGCTTCTTCGAGTCTTGGGATGGGCCGGTCGTCAGCACCGAGGCCGTGCTCACGGAGGCAATGCACCTGCTCGGGCGAATGTATGGCGGACAGCAGGTCTGCCTTGATTTC
>JBPCXK010000164.1:0-7678 GCA_051008635.1 Gammaproteobacteria bacterium | reverse complement strand
AGCGTAACCACGCTGATGCCAATCGCCAACGGTTTACTGAGGTCCGCAACGGTGCTGTCTATCAGATAGACTTCTGCGCCGTACCAGTAGACCAGCGCGAGCAGAAAAATCCCGGACAACCAGGTGGCGTACGCTTCCCACTTGAACCAATGCAGCGTTTCGGGCAGGACCGCTGGCGCTACGCGGTACTTCTGCGCATGGTAAAAGCCACCGCCATGCACCGACCATACTTCGCCACCCACGCCTTTGTCGGCGTCCTGTGCGTCTTTGACCGGCAACAGATGGTTGTCGAGCCAGACAAAATAAAACGATGCGCCGATCCAGGCGATGCCGGTGATGAAATGCACCCAGCGGCCCAGCAGGCTCAGCCAATCGACGACATAGGCTTCCACCAGGCTGTTATCTCAAAACAAAAGTCAACGCACAGCCGCGAAGACGCAGAGCAACCTTTTCCGGACAAGGCTGTGCGCCTTCGCATCTTCGCGCCTCTGCGTTCATCTGACGAAGAACTCAACGGCTACTTCGGCAGCTTTCCCTGTACGCCTTCGACGTAATACTCCATCTTCAGCAGATCCTCGTCGCTGATGGTCGCGCCATCGGCAATCGCGACCTTACCATCCTGGTCTTTGATCGGTCCCTGAAACGGGTGAAACTCACCGTTTTTGATGGCCTCCCCCGTCCTGGCGACCAAATCCGAAACCTCCTGCGGCACGGCCTCATTGAGCGGCGCCAGGCCGACCATCCCCGCTTTGATTCCGCCCCACACATCGCGCGATTCCCAAGTGCCCTTCATGACTTCCTCGGTAATCTGCGTGTAGAAATCTCCCCAGTGATGGGTCACCGCGGTCAGATGAGCCTTGGGGCCGTATTTGGACATGTCGGAATGATAGCCGACCGCCCACACCCCCTTTTCTTCGGCTGCCTGCACCACGGCGGTAGAGTCGGTGTGGTGTGTGACGACATCGGCGCCCTGCGTGATCAGCACATCAGCGGCTTCGCGTTCGCGACCTGGATCGAACCAGGAGTTCGTCCAGATCACTTTCGTCTCCATATCCGGATTGACGCTGCGCATGCCCAAAGTGAAGGCGTTGATGCCCATGACTACTTCGGGGATCGGAAACGCCGCCACATAACCTGCAACGTTTGATTTGGTCATGCTGCCGGCCACGATGCCGGCCAGATAGCGCCCCTCATAGAAACGTACGTTGTAGGAGCCGACGTTCTTACCGCGCTTGTAACCGGTCGCGTGCTCGAAAGCGACCTTGGGAAACTGCTTCGCCACCTTGACGGTGGGATTCATGTAGCCGAACGAGGTCGTGAAGACCAAACCGTATCCGTCGGCAGCAAACTGCCGGATCACACGCTCGGATTCGCCACCCTCGGGCACGTTCTCGATGTACTTGGTCGCGACCTTATCGCCCAAAGCCTCCTCCAGCTTCAGACGGCCCGAATCGTGCTGAAAGGTCCAGCCGGCATCACCGATAGGGCTGACGTAGACGAAGCCCACCTTGAGCGGGTCCGCCGCCAGCGCCGAGTGCACGCCGAGCAATGCGAACACCAGCCCCGCGAACGAGCTGACAAAAGTTTGGTACAGGGTTGTTTTTTTCATAACAATCTCTTCTCCGATTAAGTCAAACAGCAGGATGATACGTCTTGCCGAGCGACGCGGGCGCGTTCAGGCGAATCGTATTCATGTCTCGCGAAATGAGAACCAGCACGACGATAGTGGCGAGATATGGCAATGTCGAAAGCAATTGCGATGGTAATTCGACACCCATACCCTGAATATGAAACTGGATGATCGTGACGCCGCCGAACAGATATGCGCCGAGCATCACACGCATAGGACGCCAGGTCGCGAACACCACGAGCGCGATCGCGATCCATCCGCGCCCGGCGGTCATGGCCTCCACCCATAGCGGCGTGTACACCAGCGCCAGATAGGCGCCCCCAAGCCCGGCCATGGCGCCGCCGAACATGACGGCCAGGTAACGGATGGCGATCACGGGATAGCCGATAGCGTGCGCCGACTCCGGCGACTCACCAACCGCGCGCAGCAACAACCCGGCCTTGGTGCGATACACAAACCAGGTAATGGCCGCGAACATGGCGAACGACAGGTACAACAACGGATCGAGCGAAAACACCAGCGGCCCGATTATGGGTATATCGCTCAGAACCGGAATGTGTATCGGCTGGAGACCACTGAGCGTGGCGCTGGTGTAGTCGAGGCCGATATAGGCGCTCAAACCAACGCCGAAGATGGTCAACGCCAGGCCGGCGGCGACCTGATTGGCCTGAAAGGTAAGCGTCAGCAGCGCGAACAGCAAGGCCATGCCGGCGCCGGCCATGATAGCGATCAGGACGCCGAACCACAGATTGCCGCTTTCGCTCGCAACGGCGAAACCACACACGGCGCCGACCAGCATCATGCCCTCGACGCCGAGATTGAGCACACCGGATTTTTCAACGATGAGCTCGCCCAGAGCGGCATAAACCAAAGGCGTGCCCGCCCCGAGGGTTGCGAGCAGGATGGCGATCACAGTTTCCGTCACGACGCGACCCCCGGCAGCGCCGGAGTTGCTGCCTTTGTTCCGCGCACACGGAAATTGATGAACAGGTCAGCAGCCAGCAGATAGAACAGCAACACACCCTGGAAGACTCCGGTTATCGCCGACGGCAGTCCCAGCTCCATCTGTGCAGTCTCGCCACCGAGATAAAGCAGGGACATCAGCAGGCTGGCGAACAGAATACCCACAGGGTGCAAGCGCCCGACAAAGGCAACGATGATGGCGGCGTAACCGTATCCCGGCGACACCGACGGCAGCAGTTGTCCAATCGGCCCGGCCACTTCGCACAAACCCGCAATGCCGGCAGCGCCGCCACCGACCAGTAGTCCGATCCAGACCATACGCTTGCGGTTGAACCCGGCATACAACGCCGCAAACTCAGCCAGCCCCGCCACGCGCATCTGGTAACCGACGAAGCTCTTGCGCACGAACACCCAACCGAGCACCACCGCGGCCAGGGCAATCAACAGGCCGAAATGCAAACGCGTATCCGTGAGGATGATCGGTAGCGTGCCGGCGTCCGGGAACAGTCTGGACTCGGGGAAATTGAAGCCTTCCGGATCACGCCAGGGACCATGGACGAGATAACTCAGGACCAGCACCGCCACGTAGTTGAGCATCAGGCTCACGAGGATTTCGCTCGTGTTGAACCGGGTGCGCAGGAAAGCGGGAATCGACGCCCACAGCATGCCGCCGATAGCGCCGAGCACGATCATTCCGGGCAACAACAATGCGCTGCTGGATTCATGGAAATACAGAGCCAGCCCCCCGCCACAGATCGCGCCGAAAGTGAGCTGGCCTTCCGCGCCGATGTTCCACACGTTGGAGCGAAAACCAATGGCCAAACCCACGGCGACCAGCATCAGCGGCGCGGCCTTGACGCCGAGCTCACCGAGGCCATAGAGATCGTCTATCGGCGCGATGAAGAAGGCGTGAAAGGTGTCGAACGGATTCATGCCGAGCGCCGCGGAAAAAACGAACCCACTTGCCAGCGTCAACGCCACCGCGATCAGTGGCGACAGATAGCTCATCAGCTTCGACGGCTCGGGGCGGGCTTCAAGTTTGAGCATGTAGCGATCGCCTTGTTTCATCCGAATCCGTCTCGCCTGCGAACATCCCGCTCATCAACAAGCCAACTTCTTCCATGTTGGTCTCGGTCGTGCGCTTGGGCGGCGACAGACGACCCTGTGCAATCACCGCCATGCGATCGCAGATCTCGAACAGCTCTTCCAACTCTTCCGAGATCACCAGCACCGCCACGCCCTGGTTGCGCAGATCGATGAGCGCCTGGCGTATGGCGGCGGCGGCGCCAACATCCACGCCCCAGGTTGGCTGCGCGGCGATCAGCACCTCCGGCGTCTGGAGTATCTCGCGGCCGACGATGAATTTTTGCAGGTTGCCGCCGGAGAGGCTCTTGGCCGCGGACTCGATGCCACCACACTTCACGTTGAAGTCGTTCACACAGCGTTTGGCGAACGCATTGGCCTTGCCGCCGTTGATCAAACCATAACGCACCATACCGTTGCGGTGACCCGTAAGAAGCCCGTTGTCCGCCAGCGACAACGGCGGCACAGCGCCGCGGCCAAGCCTTTCCTCGGGCACAAAAGCAAGCCCCAGATCACGACGCGCGGCCGCATCCAGGTGACCAGCTTCTTTACCGTCGATACGGATGGGCGATGACCGGCCCCGGCGCAGCGGCTGCTCCCCACTGAGCGTCAACATCAACTCCTTCTGCCCGTTGCCGGATATGCCGGCGATTCCGACGATCTCCCCGCCGTGCACTTGCAGATCGACCTCTTTGAGATCCGTGCCAAAGGGATCGTCCGACACGCGCGAAAGTCCCGAGATCACCAGCCGTGGCGCGCCTTCACGGGACTCGGCGTGCTCGCATACCGGCAGCTCGCGACCGATCATCATGCGCGCGAGACTGGCGGCGGTTTCCTGACGCGGGTCGGCTTCACCGGTCACCTTGCCGCCGCGCATCACGGTGGCCGTGTGACACAGCTCGAGAATCTCCTCCAGCTTGTGACTGATGTAAAGAATGCTGCAACCTTCTTCCGCCAGACGCCGCAAGGTCTCGAATAGTTTGCGCACGGCCTGCGGAGTCAGCACCGATGTCGGCTCGTCCATGATCAGCAGCCTGGGTTCCTGCAGCAGGCAGCGCACGATTTCGACGCGCTGCCGCTCACCCACGGAGAGCGAATGCACCAGCCGCCGCGGATCGAGCGGCAAACCGTAGCGTTCGGAAACTTCACGGATACGCACCGACAGCGCGTCCAGATCGAACCTCTCTTCCACCGCAAGCGCGATGTTCTGCGCGACAGTCAGCGTCTCGAACAGTGAGAAGTGCTGAAACACCATGCCGATGCCAAGGCGCCGCGCCTGCGCGGGGTTGGTGATCGACACCGGCTCACCGTTCCAGAGCAGCTCGCCTCTGTCGGCCTTGGTCACGCCATAGATGACCTTCATCAAGGTACTCTTGCCGGCGCCGTTCTCGCCCAATACCGCATGGATCTCGCCCGGCATGACCTTGAGACTGACATCTTCGTTGGCGATCACCGCGGGATAGATCTTGGTGATGCCGCGCAGCTCGAGGCGCGGTGACGTGCCTGTCTCCGCTGCACGATTACCGGCGCTCACGATTTGCTCCCGCATCTGTACGCGACCGAAGGTGGGGCGCGGCCCCACAGGGTAATCTCATAGCCTCAGGTCCTCCTCCTGATCGATTGCCGTGATCTCTTTTGTTCTGGATCACTGAACGCCGGACTTTACAAGCTCCATTCGGCCCATGTCAGCGCTTCGAGTGGCGTTAGCGCCCCCGTAAACCTGCAGCAATTGCGCGGCCACCGCAATAGCGATCTCCGCCGGTCGCTTGCCGGCAACCCCGTTTATGCCGATCGGACACGTCATGCGCGCCAGCGTACCGGGCTCTATACCGCGCGCGCCCAGTCTTTTTTCAAACCTGATGCGCTTCGATCGGGAGCCAATCAGCCCGCAGTAGCGAAAGTCGCCACGCCGCAACACGCGTTCGCATATCGCCTGATCGAGCGGGTGGCTGTGAGTCATGACCAGGAAAAAGCTACCGGGTGGCGCGTCGTCGACTTCGAATTCCGGCTCATCGCTGAGCACCACGGTCGCATTGGCGGGCACTGTCGCCGGAAACAGCTCTTCGCGACCATCGACCCAGGTAACGCTGCAAGGCAGTTCCGCGAGCACAGCCATCAGCGACTTGCCGACATGGCCTGCGCCAAACAACACGATATGGAAGTCCTTTGGCCTCACGGGCTCGAACAACACGGACACGTCGCCGTGCGGTAACGCCAGCCTCTTGAGCTCGACCCGGCCGTTCCCATCGAGCATGCCGCGCGCGATCTCCGACACCTTATCCGGGAGCGCCGGGCGGTCGGGTTCATCGTTCCTGTCGTTCGCCGTGACAATGCGCTTGTCGGGGTGAGCCGATTTGTCGATCGTGGTCACCAGCACCGCTTGCTCCTGGCTCCCGATCAGACTTTGAAGCCGCTCGATCCAGCCTGGTTCGGGTTGCACGATTCGTTCGAACAACATTAGCGCGACGCCGCCGCAGCACTGCCCCAGGCTCGGGCCCAGCGGAAAGCGCCGTAGAGTCGCGCGATTGGCCTCCTTCGAGCTGGCGTGCAGCAGCTCGCGAGCAAGCTCGATAGATTTGTGTTCGAGCTGTCCGCCGCCAACCGTGCCCACGCTGGTGTCTTCGCTTACCACCATCTTTGCACCCACCTCACGCGGCGTCGATCCCCGTGTGTCGGCCACAGTGACCAGCACGCCCGCCCGACCGGTGCGGCTCAGTTCCGACAATGCGCTCAGCCAGTCGCTCATCCTGCCTGGCGCTCCCCGGTCGCGACGCGCGCGCGCAACTCATCCACGGCCGTCAACACTTCTTGGGGCGTCGCCGGCGCGTTCAGCTTTGGACTGAGCTGGTAGTCGGCAACGCTGGCGACGGCGTCCTTGATCGCATGGAACACCGAGATGGCCAACATCAGCGGCGGCTCTCCAACCGCCTTGGAGCGATGGATAGTCTCTTCCCGGTTGCGGGCGGATTCCAGCAATGTCACCCGAAAGTCGACCGGCAGATCGGAACAAACCGGAATCTTGTAAGTAGACGGTGCATGGGTCTTCAGCTCACCTTTGTCGTTCCACCACAGCTCTTCGCTGGTCAGCCAGCCCATCCCCTGTATGAAACCGCCCTCGACCTGACCGAGATCGATCGCCGGATTCAGCGACTTGCCGCAATCGTGCAGGATATCGATACGCACCGGGCGGTATTCCCCGGTCAGCGTGTCGATGACCACCTCGGAAACCGCCGCCCCATAGGCGTAGTAGTAAAACGGCCGGCCGGTGAGCGTTTTGCGATCGTAGTTGATCTTGGGCGTGCGGTAAAAGCCGGTTGCCGACAAACCGATCCGCGCGAAATATGCGAGGTTGACCAGATCCGTGAACGAGATGACCTCATCGCCGACCTGGACGCTGTTGTGGCTGAATACGACCTTGTCCTGCGCAACCTTGAAGTGCTCGGCGGCAAACACGATCAGCCGTTCCTTTATCGTGCGCGCGGCCGCCTGCGCCGCCTTGCCATTGAGGTCGGAGCCACTGGAGGCCGCGGTCGCCGAGGCGTTCGGTACCTTGCTCGTGTCGGACGCCGTGATCTTGATGCGATCGATATCGACCTGCAGCTCTTCGGCCACCACCTGCGCCACCTTGGTGAACAAGCCCTGGCCCATCTCGGTGCCGCCGTGGTTGAGGTGCGCCGTGCCGTCGGTGTAGATAGGCAGCAGGGCGCCGGCCTGATTGAGATGCGTGGCGTTGAAGGAGATGCCGAACTTGACGGGCGTAAGCGCGATGCCGCGCTTCAGCACTGCATTGTGCTCGTTGAAAGCTCGAATTTCACCGCGCCGCCCGCGGTAATCTGCGTTTGCTTCCAGCTCTGTGACAATATCGTGGATGATATTGTCCTCGACCTTTTGCTGGTAAGGCGTGACGTCACGCTCGCCGATGCCATAAAAATTGGCCCGGCGCACGTCGAGCGGGTCCTTGTCGAGATAACGGGCGATCTCGTCCACCACGTACTCTATGGC
>JBPCXK010000163.1:0-5305 GCA_051008635.1 Gammaproteobacteria bacterium | reverse complement strand
GCATCGTCGTGGTCGATCAGCAATCAGCTCTCGATTACACGAGTGATATGTTCGACACGCACATGCCTAACGACAGCGGCTATCAGAAGATGGCCGAAACCTGGCTCGACGCGCTGACCAGCGGCGCGCCAGGCATGCTCGAAGGTTGCGCGTCGCCGCCACTGCGTTTCGTCATTCAATAAGTCCTGCCGCGCCCGCGGATTTCGGGGGCGTGAACTTACTCACAGCAATATTGTTGCGTTTGCGGTATATCTGCGCATCGCTGGCCGTTGTTTTTTTCCGCGTTGGGTAATTTGACCCTTCATCGGAAAGCAATTGACACGTCAACACCACTTGCTACCCTCATCGGGCCGGAGAAAGCGTCCGGCCTTACCAAAAATGAGGAGTCTGCAGCGCGTCTGGCCTCGCGCGGCCAGCTCTCGATCAAGGAACAAACAAACTACAGGACGTACTCGATGCTCTCCAACTTCGCGCCCTCCCGTTTTGTACTGCTCATCCTCGCCACGAGTTTGACCGGTTGCGGATTCGTCGACAGCGCGGGCGACAACAGCGCCCCCGACATCAGCGCGGCGGATATTCAGGCAAACGAAGACGAGATGGTCACGCTGACCAGCACGGTCACGGATGACTTCGAGAACATCACCAAGTATCAGTGGGTGCAGACCGAAGGCACGCCCACCGTCGCCCTGCAAAGCGCAGACGCGCCCACCGCCACGTTTGTCGCCCCCAACCTCGTGCAAAACGCGATTCTGAGATTCCGCATCACGGTAACCGACAACTTCGACGCAACCTCGTCCGCCGACGTCAGCGTGGGTATCGCAGCTGATAACGACCCGCCGGTCGTTACAGGCGAAAGCGCGACTGTTGCCGAAGGCCAGACGATCACAGTGGACATACTCTCAAACGACGCCGATCCTGACGAGCCCGGGAAAACCTTGACCGCGGCAGTGGAGACCGGTCCGGCGCAGGGCACGGCGACGGTGGACGGAGGCGCCCTCGTATACGCGCACAACGGCAGCCAGCCGGCCGGCGACGACGCGATAACTTATAGAGTCAGCGACGGCGCCGGGCTGAGCGTCCCGGCCACAGTGACGATCAGCATTACCGCTGTCGATGACCCGCCCACTGCGCTTGGTGATGCCTACGCGGTGAATGAAGGCGCAGTGCTGGGTGTCGTCGACCCTGCGGCAGGACTCCTGGGGAACGATGTCGACGAAGAAGGCGCACTGCTCACTGCGAGCATGGGCCAGCCACCAACCAATGGCAGTGTTGCCCTCAACCCGAATGGCAGTTTTACTTACACGCACAACGGCAATGAAAGCGCCCCTCCCAATCTGGTGGTGCAAGACAGCTTTACTTATAACGTCAGCGACGGAGCCCAGATCGCAACTGGCAGGGTTACCCTAGATGTTCAGCCAGTCAACGATCCGCCGGTGGCGGTAAACGATGCGTACCAGGTGGCAGTTGGCGGCCCGCTCGTTGTGGCTGCCGCCCAGGGTGTGTTAGTCAACGATGCCGATCCTGACAGCGTGCTCACCGCCCAGTTTCTCACCCTGCCGCCGGCAGGCACAGGTCTTCTACAGGCATTCGGGCCGGACGGCAGCTTTACCTATCTGGCGCCGAATCCAATTCTCGGTGTGCAGAGCACCAGCTTTACTTACAGGGCGACGGATGGCGTACTTGCCAGCGATGCGACGGTGACCATAACGATAGCCGACGTCGTCGCCCAGCAGGCAGGCGTGTGCGCGGTGACTACACAGGAGGCTGTGGTTAGCGGCACACTCGATGCCGGCATCGTGGGCGCCGGACCCTTGACGTACGCGCTGGCGCGAGCACCGGACCCCCGGCAGGGCGCTGTCGCGGTGATGGCAAACGGCGATTTCGTCTTCACGCCCGCGCCGCCGCAAGCTGGCGATCCGGGTTTACGCGGGGCGGCGACGTTCGACTATACCGCTAGTGGTTCGGTCTCTGTCAGGCGCACTCAGACGGTGGTCATCAAGCCGAATGTTATGTCCATCACCGGAATCGCGCCGGACGGCGTCGGCTACCGCCAGTCTCTCGCCGATTCGCTTGCCAACGGCAACTACCAGGCCGATTTCGTCGGCAGTCAATCGACCGACGGCCTTGCCGATCCGGAACACGAAGAGAGCGTGAGTCTGACTGACGGTCAGGCTGCGAGCAGTGTCTACGCCTGGCTCTCTGCAAATCCCTCTGATGTGGTCTTGTTGAACGTCGGTACCCATGGCCTGAACGACGCGAGCGATCCGAACGCCACCGCCGCGGCGGACGTCAGAACCGCCCTCGATGAAATCGATCGCTGGGAGGCTGACAACAACGTGCCGGTAACGGTCATGCTGGCGCTGATTATCGATCAGGTCGATGCAGCGACTTCGACCACGAACCCTAACGTCGCCGTGTTCAATTCCGACCTGCAGGCGCTCGCCAACGAGCGCATCAACGCGGGCGACAGGTTGATCGTGGTCGATCAACACGACGCGCTGACGTATCCGGACGACCTCGCCGCCGACACCACGACGCCGTGGAAGCGCTATCCCGATGCGGCGGGCTATGCGAAGATGGCGGACCGGTGGTTCGAGGCGTTGGATGCCGCGGGCGTCCTACCAAAGTGCCCTTGATCAGAAGACAGAGGACAGAAATGATGGCTTCGGCTCATGATCAGTCTTCAGTCCTCTGTCCTCAGTGTTCAGTCTTCAGTCCGCGCCCGATCGCGTAGTATTTGAGACCAAAGCGCTTCATCTGCGCAGGGTCATACAGATTACGGCCGTCGAAAATGGCGGGTTCTGAGAGCTTAGCCTTGATCTGATCGAAGTCGGGGCTGCGAAACTGATTCCACTCGGTGACGATAGCGAGCACGTCGGCGCCACTCAGTGTTTCTTCCTGCGAGTCGCATAAGACGAGCTTGTCGTGGTCGCCGTATATGTGACGGCATTGGTCCATCGCCACCGGGTCGTAGGCGCGCACGCTGGCGCCGGCCTCCCACAACGCTTCCATCAGGACGCGGCTCGAGGCCTCGCGCATGTCGTCGGTGTTTGGTTTGAAGGCAAGCCCCCACAGCGCCACCGTCGTGTCGGCAAGGTTGCCGCCGAAGTGCTTGTTGATCTTTTCGAACAGCCGCTTTTTCTGGCGTTCGTTCACGGCTTCCACCGCACCCAACAGTTCGGCCTCGTAGTCCACGGTTTTGGACGTTCGCTCCAGGGCTTTCACGTCTTTCGGAAAGCAGGAACCGCCGTAGCCGTAGCCCGGGTATATGAAGTGGTAGCCGATACGTGGATCGGAGCCGATGCCGACACGCACCTGCTCGATGTCCGCGCCGAGGCGCTCGGCGAGGTTTGCCAGCTCGTTCATGAAGCTGATTTTGGTGGCGAGCATGGCGTTGGCAGCGTACTTGGTCAGCTCGGCGGAGCGGATGTCCATGACCTGCATGCGGTCACGATTACGGTTGAACGGTGCGTACAGCGCGCGCATGAGCTCGGCCGTACGCGGGTTGTCGGTGCCCACGATGATCCGCTCGGGTTTCATGAAGTCATCGACCGCCGCGCCCTCCTTGAGGAACTCGGGGTTGGAGACCACGTCGAACTCACTGGCTGAGGGTTTGTCCGCCAGCGTCTCTTCCATAGCGCTGCGCACTCTGTCCGCGGTGCCTACTGGCACGGTCGATTTGTTTACGACCACACGGTATTCGTCCATATGCTCGGCAATGCTGCGCGCCACCGCGAGCACGTGCTGCAGGTCCGCCGAACCGTCCTCGTCCGGTGGCGTGCCGACTGCGATGAACTGAAAGAGGCCGTGCCTGGTGCCCTCGGCGGCGTCCGTGGAGAAAGTCAGACGCTCTGCCTTGTGATTCTCGCGCACCAGATCATCAAGTCCCGGTTCGTAGATTGGGATGTCGCCCTGCTGGAGTCTCGCGATCTTGCCGGCGTCGATATCGACGCACAGTACATTGTTGCCAACCTGCGCCAGACAGGCGCCCGTTACCAGCCCGACATAGCCGGAGCCGTAGATCGTTACCTTCATGTGTTTGTTCCCTTGCGCAGAGTAGTTGTCCTTCTTCCAGACACCCGGGGCCGGGGTCCGAGGCAATTTTACGCGGGGTTACGGGGTTTGTGTTGTGACTGCGGGCGCAATCCCGCGCCGGCGGCCCGAAACCTGCATGCAACTGTTGACAGCCGGTTGGTCGTGAACGAAAATTGACTGCTTTATCTCGGAGGGGTTCCCGAGCGGTCAAAGGGGGCAGACTGTAAATCTGCTGGCTCAGCCTTCGTAGGTTCGAATCCTACCCCCTCCACCATCCAGGGGCCAGGGTTCGGAGTCGGGTAACTGGAAGGTGGCGCCAGTGGCTGGGGCGGAAAGTGTTGGCTGGCAGGCAGGTAATCTGAGCTCGATTAAACCAGTTTCCAGGGTCTCCCGGAGTGCGGGTGTAGTTCAGTGGTAGAACCTCAGCCTTCCAAGCTGATGACGAGGGTTCGACTCCCTTCACCCGCTCCATGGCAGAGGACTGTGTCAGAAGACTGAGGACTGTGTCAGAAGACTGAGGACAGAAGACAGAGGACTGTGTCAGAAGACAGAGGACAGAAGACTGATATGAATCGAAGCCATCTTTCAGTCCTCTGGCCTCAGTCTTCTGTCTTCTGAAACAGTCTTCTGTCTTCCGTCCTCTGTCTTCTGGTGAGCCCACATAGCTCAGTCGGTAGAGCACTTCCTTGGTAAGGAAGAGGTCACCGGTTCAAGTCCGGTTGTGGGCTCCAGTTCTCTGGACTTGAGGCTGGAACCGCAAGGGCCGTAGTACAGGGCGTATATAAAGTAGCTACCCGACAAAAACATCAGAGGTAAACCGCTGTGTCCAAGGAGAAATTTGAAAGAACGAAGCCGCACGTAAACGTGGGAACGATAGGTCACGTGGATCACGGCAAGACGACGCTGACGGCGGCGCTGACGAAGGTGATGGCGGACAAGCAGGGGAAGGGTGAGGTAAAGGCGTTTGAGGAGATAGACAATGCGCCGGAGGAGCGCGCGCGAGGGATCACGATAGCGACGGCGCACGTGGAGTACGAGAGCGACAAGCGTCACTACGCGCATGTGGACTGTCCGGGTCACGCGGACTACGTGAAGAACATGATCACGGGTGCGGCGCAGATGGACGGGGCGGTATTGGTGGTATCTGCGGCGGACGGCCCGATGCCTCAGACGCGGGAGCACATCTTGCTGGCGCGTCAGGTCGGGGTACCGTACATGGTCGTTTTTTTGAACAAGACGGATGCGGTCGATGATCCGGAGTTGCTGGATC